>JANMJU010000234.1:0-23036 GCA_031371545.1 Chitinophagaceae bacterium | reverse complement strand
GAACTGCTGATGCTCGTGATGCCGTTGATGTTGAATAATTAGCCCCCATCCCCTGAAGGGGGGTCAGGCAGGAGTATAATAATTTTATAATTCTATTTTTAAACAGGATTTACTTTTTAGTAAATCCTGTTTGTATTTTATTACATTGCGATAGGAATAAATTACTTCCCACAATTTTTTATCTATAATTATGAATTACGACATCAAAAAGATATTTTTTTTCATATTGCTTTCCCTGCCCTTTTCATTTGAATGTATAAGCCAGGTAAATTGGCTTGCTGTACATCAATCAAAATATGAAAAACTTTTTAAGTCTGGGGTTAATAGCATTGAAACAATTCGCCAAAACAAAATTTTAGAAGAAAAAATTTATGTTTTCACAAAGCCAAAAGATTCATTTATTCACTGTATAATTAATTATGATACGGCTGGATTTGTAAAATCTGCAGAACAGTATAAAGATGGATCAATTTTAAGCAGAGAAATTTTTTCATATAATGAAAGCGGACAAATAATAAAATCTGTACTTGATTATTTTAAGGGCAAATCCAAAATTATAATAAAGCAATATGAATATGACAGTTTGGGATCGGAAATTAAAAACTATGAATACAATGGTGATACAACAACGCTTACCGTTGTACAAAAAATATTTGTTGAAAGCGGTAATTATTTAGAGAGTTTAAGAAATTACAACGAACACGGGTTTAAGGTGGACGAAAGGGATTACCTGGATGAAAAAGGCAATGCTTATAAAATTGAAAAATTTGGTTTTTCTGCAAAGCCTGAATTTGATTTTATTTCTAATGATGAAAAGCGAAACAGTATAAAAATTACAAAAGGCGAAAAAAATCGGAAGCAATTTTTCCAGGAGTTTATTTATAACATTTACGGAAAATGCGAAAGTGTAACCACCGATATGAACCGGACTGTAATTGATGGAAACCCGGCAAACGAGGGCAATCCGAAAGATTTTTATAAAGATGGTATGATGAAAGAGGTTATATTTTTTAATGCCGATGGAACAATTTCAGAAAGGAAAAAATCATTTCAGGAAGATGCATTAATATACAGGCATTATTATAAACGGCTTTAATAGAAGTTAGTAATTATTGGGTTTTTCAAAATTGAGGTTGGCTTTATACAAATATTTGTGAGGTATGGAATTTTATTTTTCTTCATTTCTTTTCTTGAACTTACAGAACAAAATTTAACTTTTATGTTTCTTATCATTCTCGGCATTATCATTTTAATCGCCATCACCGTCATTGCAAAAAATAACCCTTCGCTTGCAAAGTTTGCAGGCATTGGCCGTTTGGCCGGGTTGCTGTTTATTTTATTGGGCATCACCACATCCTGTGTAAAACAAATTGATGCTGGTGAAGTGGGCGTAAAAGTATTGTTTGGAAGTATCCAGAATGACATCATGCTAAGCGGTCTGCATTTTATTAACCCTTTGCTGGATGTAAAAAAACTGGATGTAAAAACACAAAACTACACCATGAGTGGTGTGCATGACGAAGGCAATAAAGTAGGCGACGATGCCATCAGGGTGCTGACAAGTGATGGGCTGGAAGTAACAATAGACCTGACCGTTTTATACCGGGTGGTATCAACAGAAGCGCCCAAATTACTGAGGGAAACAGGCGATGATTTTAGGGATAAAATTGTACGTCCTATTACAAGAACCAAGATAAGAGACAATGCAGTGTATTACCAGGCGGTAGATTTGTTTGGTAATAAAAGAGATGAATTTCAGCAGCGCATTTATAAAAGTATTGAAGATGATTTTAGAAAAAGAGGGCTGATGCTGGAACAGTTGCTGGTAAGAAATATTACTTTGCCCAACTCGGTAAAAGCATCCATTGAATCGAAAATAAATGCAGAGCAGGATGCAAAGAAAATGGAATTTGTGCTGCAGAAAGAAAAGCAGGAAGCAGAAAGAAAAAGAGTGGAAGCACAAGGTATTGCCGACTATCAGCGGATCATCAACACCGGCCTTACTGATCAGCAATTGCAATACGAACAGATAAAAGCAATGAAAGAACTGGCACTGAGCCAGAATGCAAAAGTGATTGTGATGAGCAAAGGAAATACACCTTTGATTATTGATGGCAAGCAGTAAAATTTAGTAGCCTTCTGTCGTGTTGAGCAATGTCCGGCTGAGTTTGCCGAAGCCTTGTCGAAACATAGACAGAAGGCAGAAATAAAAAGCAAATTTCTCAAACAGAAAATCTCACCCTCTTCTTTTTTATCTGCTGCATAATTATAAATTCAGCAATCAGTAAATTCAATCCCCAGCCCAGCCAGGCAATAATTCGGTACCGGTCCATCGGGCCAATATGGCTAAACTCTGCAAACAATACTTTCCACATCCGCAGCGATAAAGCCGACAACGTAAGTGCATAGCTTCGGATCATAAATGCTTTGTGAGATACAAATTTTTTTTTAACAGCCTTGTACAAAGCCGTTGCAGTAAACAGCATCCACAAAACAGACAACAACACAAATGCAATACGGGAGTAAAAACCACCATTGGCATAAAAGCTCATCACCAATCCTGCCGGCCCGGTGATGCACAAAACATTTATTACATACGCATAACCAAGCCGCCGGTGCAGCAAAGGTTTTTTCTTCAGTAATTTTTTTGAAAATTGGGAGAAGCCCGCCATCAAAGCAAACATACTACTGAATACATGGATGAAAAATGAAACTCTCCAAATATCAATATGGATATACTCCTGCTTCAGTTGCAAAAAAGCGATGTCCAGCCGCAGGGGTGTGTACAGCAAAACAATCTTCAGCATCAGCCAGCTAAAAAAAGCCAGCATGCTCAGTAAAATTATCCCAGCTATGTTTTTGAATGTTGGTTTCAATTGGCTAATTTGTACTAAACAAAAATATATGAAACGCAGTTATGTCTTTACATTTCTTCTGTTAATATCGCTGATAGCCTGCAAGGCAAAAAATAACAATGCGGAAGAACCTGCTGTTGCTGCTTCAAAAGAAACTCCTTCTGTTGCTGCAGCAGTAAATTTAATTGGTTCGTATGTGGGCAGTTTTGGTGATAATAAAATTACGGTGTTAATCACCAAAACCACCAAAGACAGTGTGGAAGGAAGATCGGTGGTAGGCAGTAATGACAGGCCTTTCAGCGGAATCATCACACAGGATGCAGGTGTTTTTAATGTGGTGGCCAAAGAGCCCGGCGGAGACCAACACGATGGCACATTTAATTTTTCAATAGACAGCAAAACACCCGATGTGGTAAAGGGTTCATGGAAACCATACAACCCAACTGAAAATGTTACAGCCAAAGATTATACACTGCAGCGCAGGGCTTTTTCTTATTTACAAACCGTCGGAACTTTTCCGGAAGCATCTAAAAGATTATTGAAAGAAGAGGATGTAAATAATAGGTCGAAGGATGCATTGGAATTGATGCGGAATGAAATTTTTGCAAGGCATGGCTATTGTTTTAAAAAGAAATTGACAAGAGAACATTTTGAAAACAAAGACTGGTACATACCCAACACGGCAGATGTAAAAAATGACCTCACGGTAATTGAAAGAAAAAATATTACCCTGATAAAAAAGTATGAAAAATACGCCGAAGAATATGGCGACGAATTTGGAAGGTAATCTGCAAATCATAACAATCATATAAATCCCCGTCCGTATCATGGAGCTGGTAACTGTAAAAAGTTTTGACAATTATTTTTCTGCTAACATTATCTTAACCCGGCTGCAATCCGAAGGCATTGAATGTTACCTGAAAGATGAAAATACTGTCACGATAGATCCAATGCTGAGCAATGCAATAGGCGGAATAAAACTGGTAGTAAAAAAAGAAGATGAAGCTGGTGTGATAAAACTTTTACGAAGCTACCACATTCAATACATGCTGTCCGCCACCTGCCCCGACTGTGGCAGCAATAGTTTTAATCATATAGCCAAGCCTGGCATCAGCAATTATTTAACTGCAATACTGACCTGGATTTTTTCCAGCTATGCAGTTGCGCCTGATTATGTGTACCAGTGTGGCAATTGTGGTTATGAATGTGAGACTTTACCAGATGTTGTGAATGAAAAAAATATAGATGCTTTTTAAGTAATGCGTTTTGTATTTTACTTGTTTGGATTTAACAAAGAATAAATAGCAGAATCTAAAAACTGTCCGTCGAAAAAATAATTCTCTTTAAAATAAGCTTCTCTTACAAAATTATTTTTCTCTAATAATTTTATGGAAGCAGCATTGGCAGGGTTTACATTTGCTTCTACTGAATGAAGCTGCATTACATTAAAGCCATACTCCAGCACAACTTTGATGGCTTCCTGCATGATTCCTTTTTGAAAATATTCAGAGCTGAGCATGTAACCAATTTCGGCCCGGTGATTTTCTTTGTCTGTTTTCCAGAGGCCAATGGTGCCAATTAATGCAGGATTGTTTTTTAATGAAACACCCCAGGTAATGCCGTCATTGTTATCCAGGTTGTCTGTAATTTTTTGAATAAGTTGATTGGCTTCTTCAACCGATTTTAAAGGCGGCCTGTCAAGATATTTCATGACTGTTTTATCAGAACGTAAAAATAAAAATTCATTGGCATCCTCATTTGTAATTTTCCTTAAAATAAGGCGTTCGGTTTGTATGGCGGGAAAAGGATGAAAATTAAACTGCAGCATGAAGCAAAGATTGAAAATTAAATTCAAAAAATTATGATAGATTTCATGGCATAAAAAAACCGAACGCTAAGTTTCGATTTTCGTATAAAGTATGTTGGCAATCGCATTTACCCTTCATGTAATTTCTCCCCTTCAGGGGATGGGGGTTAAAACTCTGCACTCTTTGGATACCTCGGAAAAGGAATTACATCCCGGATGTTTCCCATGCCCGTTACAAACTGTACCAGGCGCTCAAAGCCAAGCCCAAAGCCAGCGTGAGGGCAGGCACCAAATTTTCTTGTATCAAGATACCACCACAATTCTTCCGCAGGTATGTTGAGGTCTTTCATTCTTTCTTCCAGCTTATCAAGGCGTTCTTCCCTTTGACTGCCGCCAACAATTTCGCCAATACCCGGAGCCAAAATATCCATTGCCGCTACAGTTTTACCATCATCATTCTGGCGCATATAAAACGACTTGATGTCTTTTGGATAGTTGGTCAATATCACCGGTTTTTTAAAATGCTTTTCGACCAAATACCTTTCATGTTCGCTCTGCAGATCAACACCCCATTTATCAATCAGGTATTGAAATTTTTTCTTTTTATTGTGATTGCACTCTCTTAAAATTTCAATTGCTTCGGTGTAAGTGAGGCGTTCAAAATCATTGTTTACCACAAAATCTAATTTCTCCAGCAAGCCCATTTCTGTCCGCTTATCCTGTGGCAATGATTTCTCTTCTTCTGCCAAACGCTGGGCTAAAAATTCAAGGTCTTCTTTGTTATTATCAATTGCATATTTAATGATGTACTTGATAAATTCTTCTGCCAGGTTAGCATTGTCTTCCAGGTCATGAAAAGCCATCTCCGGTTCTATCATCCAGAATTCTGCCAGGTGCCTGGTTGTGTTAGAATTTTCTGCCCGGAAAGTGGGGCCGAAAGTATAGATATCGCTGAAAGCCATTGCTGCCAGCTCGCCTTCCAGTTGTCCGCTTACCGTAAGGTTGGTGCTGCGGCCAAAAAAATCTTCTTTAAAATTGATTGTCCCATCTTCATTTTTTGCTGCTGCTCCATCGATGGGCAATGTAGTTACCCTAAACATTTCACCGGCACCTTCTGCATCACTTGCAGTGATGATGGGAGTGTGGAGGTAAACAAAACCTTTATCATTAAAAAATTTGTGTACAGCAAAAGCCAGTGTATGACGAATACGGAAAACAGCACCAAAAGTATTGGTCCGAAAACGCAAATGTGCAATCTCTCTTAAGTATTCAAGGCTGGGCCTGTTTTTTGACTGCAGCGGAAATTTTTCTGTATCGCAATCGCCTAAAATTTCTATAGCCGCCGCTTTCAATTCTACTTTTTGTCCTTTGCCCAATGATTCAATCACTTCTCCCGTAGCTTTGATGCAAGCCCCGGTGGTAATGCGTTTCAGCGTAGCCTCGTCCAGCATGCCAAGGCTTACCATTACCTGCAAATTATTATTGGTGCTGCCATCGTTCAGTGCAATAAACTGGTTGTTCCGGAAGGTACGTACCCATCCCATTACAGTAGCTTCGTAGCCCAGTTGATCGCTGGCTAACAGCTCTTTTATTTTAATTCTTTTGTTGAACATACAACTGATTTTGTGGCTGCAAATATAACGGGGATTTAGTGGATTTGTATGATTGGGGGATATTGGTTAAACAGGATTAATTTAAGGTAGATTATAAATGAGTAAAGTGAAACGAAGATTTCCCGGGATGATTAATAATGTCTGGCTGTATCCATTATTTTTGACTGCTTCCTGCAAACTGAAAAATCATTTTAATCATATCGATCCTCCAAAAATCCCCGTTACCTTCACAAAATGAAAATTGCTTTCTTCTCCACCAAATCCTACGATCGGGAATTTTTTGACCGTTATGTTTCCACACATGAAATAATTTATTTTGAAGCGCCATTGGATGAACAAACTGTAAACCTGGCAACGGGTTGCAATGCAGTATGTGTATTTGTAAATGATAAACTGAATGAGGCGGTAATTACGGGATTAAAAAAATTAAATGTGCAGTTAATTGTATTGCGCTGTGCAGGATTTAACAATGTAAATCTTGATGCAGCAAAATCCTGTGGTATAGCAGTGGCAAGGGTTCCAGCCTATTCGCCACATGCGGTGGCAGAACATGCAGTGGCATTAATTTTAACGCTGAACCGTAAAACACATAAAGCTTATAACAGGATCAGGGAAGGAAATTTTTCTTTAGAAAGATTGACCGGTTTTGATTTATATGGAAAGACGGTGGGGGTAATTGGCACCGGAAAAATAGGCCAGGCATTTTGTGATATTATGCTGGGCTTTGGCTGCAAAGTGTTGGCATTCGATTTAATCGTACATCAGCCCACGGCTGCAAAGGGTGTGGAGTACTTACCACTGATGGATATACTGCAGCAGTCTGATATTATTTCGCTGCACTGCCCTTTGAATGAGCAGACAAGACAAATCATTAATGAACACAGCCTTTCACTGATGAAAGAAGGTGTGATGCTGATTAATACCAGCAGGGGCGGATTGATTGACACCAAAGAAGTGGTAAAGTCTTTGAAGTCAGGAAGGATCGGCTATCTTGGATTGGATGTGTATGAGCAGGAAGAAAAATTATTCTTCAACGACCTGTCTGAAAATATTATCCAGGATGATCTGATTATGCGGCTGCTGAGTTTCCCCAATGTTTTAATTACTTCTCACCAGGGATTTTTTACCGAAGAGGCGCTGACGCAAATTGCACAAACAACCTTGCAAAACATTGATGAATTTGCGGCTGGTATGCCTTTGAAGAATTTAGTTGTATGAATAAAATGGATACATTTTATCAAATGTTATCAATAAAAGCTCAGTAGAATTACCAACCATGAACGGAGCGTCGCCACTGAAGCCAAATCGGGTTTTAGTGCTGATTAACAAAAAAATTTTCCATTTAATAAAAACAGCGTAATATTGTGCTGGAATATTGCTGATAAGGTCTCCAATCATTCATTGCATCAGACGGTCACATTCTATCAAAACAAATTCTCATTTACAATTTTCAGATTTTAAGAGCCGATTTTTGAAAAACTCATTTTCATTATTTTATGTACGACATTTTACAACTGAACGACATGCTCGTTCCTGAGTTGCAGGATATTGCTGAACAGCTTGCTATACCCAACTTCAAAAAATTAGAAAAACAAGACCTGGTTTATAAAATTTTAGATAAACAGGCGGTAGCTGGCAATGCATCCAAAGAAGAGGAAGATGAAAAGCCAAAGCGCAAACGCACTGCTGTAAAAGCTGTACCTGCGGCTAAATCGGCAGAACCTGCTAAAGAAAATATCAGCCCTGCACCGGTTGAAAAGCCTGAACCCAAACATGCAAAAAAAGCAGAACCTGTTCATGATAAAAGAAAGCCGGTAAAAAAAGTGGAGCTGGATGATGAGGAAGAAGAACTGCAGCCAATAACAAGTGAGCAAAGCACCATACCTGCTGCCATTGCTTCTTTATTACAGGAAGAAGATGAAATGGAAATACAGCAGCAGCAACCTGAAGTAGCTTCATTTGAAAACAATAATCAATCTAACCAGTTTCCAGCCAAGCAATACCAGCAGCGCAGGGATAACCAGGTTTTCAATATCGAATTTGATGGTATCATTTTAGGCGAAGGCGTACTGGAAATGATGCCTGACGGGTATGGCTTTTTAAGAAGCAGTGATTACAATTATTTGTCTTCCCCAGATGATATTTATGTTTCTCCTTCACAAATAAAATTATTTGGATTAAAGACAGGAGATACCGTGTATGGATCTGTTCGTCCGCCAAAAGAAGGAGAAAAATATTTTGCTTTGCTGAAGGTGGAAACCATTAATGGCAAAAGCCCGGATGAAGTGAGAGACAGGGTTCCGTTCGATTACCTTACTCCGTTATTTCCTTTTGAAAAATTAAATCTTACAACAGAATCGAGTAATTACAGCACCAGGATAATGGACCTCTTCACCCCGATTGGTAAAGGCCAGCGTGGATTGATAGTGGCACAGCCAAAGACTGGTAAAACAATGTTGCTGAAAGAATTGGCCAATGCCATTGCAGAGAATCATCCTGAATGTTACCTGATGATTGTGCTGGTAGATGAAAGGCCCGAAGAGGTAACAGATATGGAACGCAGTGTAAAGGCTGAAGTAATTGCTTCTACTTTTGATGAGCCTGCCGAAAAGCATGTAAAGGTTTCTACCATAGCATTGCAAAAAGCAAAACGTTTGGTTGAATGCGGACATGATGTGGTGATTTTATTAGATAGTATTACCAGGCTGGCAAGGGCACATAATACTGTTGCCCCATCAAGTGGTAAAGTATTGAGTGGTGGTGTGGAAGCGAATGCGATGCAAAAACCAAAACAGTTTTTTGGTGCTGCCCGTAAAATAGAATTTGGTGGATCATTGACCATCATTGCCACTGCACTGGTAGATACCGGCAGTAAAATGGATGAGGTAATTTTTGAAGAATTTAAAGGAACGGGTAATATGGAACTGCAGCTGGACAGAAGGCTGAGCAACCGCCGTATTTATCCTGCTATTGATATCGTGGCATCTTCTACACGCCGTGATGATTTGCTGTTGGATAAAGAAACCTTCCAGCGCATGTGGGTATTGCGTAAGCATATGGCCGACATGAACCCGGAAGAAGCATTGAATACCTTGCTGAAAAATATGAAAGGGACTAAAGATAATGCTGAGTTTTTGACCAGTATGAATGGATAAATACTCACAGTGCTGATAAATAATTATTGCCGTTGATTTTTATCAGCGGCATTTTTTTTATTCAGCTTTTGAAACAAGCGGTTTCAAAAGCAGCATCAGCAAACCGGCCAGCAGCATAGATCCTCCGCCAACCAGCATGATGTAAATTGTTTCTCCTTTAAAAAAATGATTAGAAATATATCCCAATAAAAATGCAGCAGTCACCTGCGGAATAACAACAGAAAAATTAAATACCGCAAAGTAAGTAACCATTTTATTTTCCGGTGCAATGCTGCTGATAATGCTGTAGGGAATATTAGAAATACTGCTCCAGGCAATACCAATAAAAGCAAAAGAAAAAAACAGCAGGTATTTATTTTTGATAAAGAAAATCAGCAGCAGGCCTGCACCACCAATTAACAATGCCATCGCATGTAGTTTTTCTTTACTGATTTTTTTTATGAAAAGCGGAATACCAAAAGCTAAAAAAGCAGCAAGCGTACTATAGAAAGCAAAACAAATTCCGACCCATGCAGTGCCACTGATAAAATTGCCGCTTTCAGCATCGGTGGTGTTAAATATGTACCGGGTAATGACCGGCGTGGCATAAATCCACAAAGCAAATAAAGCCAGCCAGGTAAAAAATTGCACCACAAAGAGGGGCAATAAATGTTTTATAATTTTCAGCATCAATGTAAATGTAATTAGCTTTGGTAATTCTGCATATTATAAATGCAGCAAACAGCAGTAAAAATAATTAGGAAGATTTTTTTCAAAGCAATTAACAGAGCAGGGGAAGTAATAAAATGGCGGCACAAAAAATTACGATAGAAGAATTCTTACAGTTGGCACAAAACCACCCGGTGCTGGATGTACGCAGCCCCGGCGAGTTCAATCATGCCCGTATTCCCGGTGCCGTCAGCCTGCCCTTATTTACCGATGAAGAGAGAAAAATAGTAGGCACTGCTTATAAACAACAAAGCAGGCAGGATGCCATCAAAATTGGATTAGATTATTTTGGGGTAAAGATGAAAAAGATGGTAGAAGAAACTGAGAGCATTGTTTCCCATTTTTTGTTGGGAGGTTTAAATGCAAAGTCGCCTTCAAAAAACGGGCAACAGGAAACAAAAAACATTCTTATACATTGTTGGCGGGGGGGCATGCGTAGTGCAGGTGTAGCCTGGCTGCTCGACCTGTACGGATTTAAAGTATATACTTTGGCAGGCGGATATAAAGCTTACAGAAAATGGGTAAGGGATCAGTTTGAAAAGGAGTATAAATTAAAAATTTTAGGTGGCTATACTGGTTCAGCAAAAACATTGGTGCTGCAGGAGCTGCAAAAAAAAGGACAGCCAGTTATTGACCTGGAAGCATTGGCCAATCATAAGGGTTCTGCGTTTGGTGCATTGGGAGAAAAGCCACAACCCACACAGGAAATGTTTGAGAATTTATTGGCAGAAAAATTGCATCAGTTAGCAGGTTGGGAGGGTGCCTGGATAGAAGATGAAAGTCAGCGTATCGGCAACCTGCAAATCCCTATGTCTTTTTGGGAGACCATGCGTAACAGCCCGGTTTATTTTACGGATGTCCCTTTTGAAGAACGGCTGAATTATCTTACTGAAGAATATGGTAAGTTTGAAAAAGAAAAATTGGTGAACGCCATTATCAGGATACAAAAAAGATTGGGCGGACTGGATACTAAAACGGCGATAAATTTTTTAATAGAAAACAACCACCGGGAATGTTTTAGCATCTTACTGAAATACTACGACAAGTGGTATGGAAAAGGACTTTACAACAGGGAGAATATAAAAGACCTGTTGATTAAAATTCCCTTCAACGAGATCGATGTAAAAGTCATTGCTGCAATGCTGGAAAATGAAATGGGCAGCCAGGCAGCTTCAGCAGATAAAGAAAAAGATGCGGCTAATTTATCAAACTAAAAAACAGAAGATCTGAATGAAAAAATATTTTATCAGGATAATATTTATGTTATGTTTCTTTTTGCCAGCCACATCAATGGCGCAGCAACAGGATATTACCGGAGTATGGAATGGTGAACTGGAATTGACAGATACAGCAGGCCAACTGGTACACCTGCCATATGAAATTGCGGTAACCGAAGAAAAAGGAAAACTGTCTGGCTACTCCCGAATTATTTTTCATGTAAATGGAAAAGATGAAGCTGGTATGCAGGGGATAAATATAAAATGGAAAGGCAAGGAACTCGTTATTGAAGACGAAGGTTTTGTAGAACATGATTTTACTATCAATCCATCAAGAAGGGTAAAAAAAACAATGATACTTACACTTGATGTTACCGATAAAGAAATGATTTTAGAAGGAACCTGGAGCACTAACCGAACCCGTATTTATATTCCTGCAAAAGGAACAGCGGTATTAAAACGAAAGGTTGATTTTAAAACTTCTGCTTTGTTTAAAAGGCTGGATACATTAAAGATGGCAGAGAAATTATCTTTTACCCAACCACAAAAAATTACCACACCGGCAGTTGCTGTTGTTACTCCACCAGTAGAAAAAAAAGCAGTCATTCCTCCACCTCAGCCACCAGCACCAGAGCCTGAACCGGATTTAATAATACCGGCAATAGAAAAATCTACCAGCATTGTATTAATGCCAGTTGTAAAGAAGCCACAGCAGCTTGTTGCAGCAATAGTGCCACCAACAAAGCAAAAGAAAATGCAGATGGATATGGTGACGAAATCTACCATTAAGGCGCCACCACCACCACCGGTAATAATTGCCAAACCAGAACCCGTAGTTGCTAAAGCAGCTCCACCAAAACCGGAGAAAAAAAATCCACCTGTTGTTGCGCCAAAGCCAGCACCAGTTGTTGCTAAAGCACCGGCACCTGTTGCAGAAAAAAAACCTGTGGAAGTAGTGGCGAAACCGGCTACTGCACCACCACCTCCACCAGTTGCTATTGTTGCGCCATCTATTACAAAGGGAGCTGCGGAGCTTGATAAACGGATTACAAAATCAGACCAGTCGCTCTATTTTGAATCGGATAGTTTAACGCTGACATTGTATGACAATGGTGAAGTGGATGGCGATATTGTAACAGTTGTAATGAATGGAAATATTATTTTTTCAAAAGTGCTGCTTACTGAAAAAGCCAATAATAAAACAATTTATACCCGTGATATAACTGGCGATTCCGTATCGCTGGTGATGTATGCAGAAAGCCTTGGTGATATACCGCCCAATACCGGATTGATGGTGATAATGGATGGTGAAAAAAGATATGAAATGCGTTTTAGCGCCGACTTAAAAACAAATGCGGCTATTATTTTGCGAAGAAGAAAAAAAGAATAAAAGCGAATGGAAAATTTGAATTCCGATAAGATATTACTTACCCAATATTCTCATGGTGCCGGTTGCGGCTGCAAGATATCTCCAAAAATTCTGGATGAAATTTTATCAAGCAATTTTGCCATGCCCGACAATGATAAACTGATTGTGGGCAATCACAGTAAAGATGATGCAGCAGTGTATGATATTGGAAATGGAACTGCATTAATTTCCACCACCGATTTTTTTATGCCGATTGTAGATGATCCTTATGAGTTTGGACGGATTGCAAGTGCCAATGCTATCAGTGATGTGTATGCAATGGGCGGTAAACCTGTGTTGGCCATTGCTATTTTAGGATGGCCCATTAATGTACTACCTCCATCCGTGGCTCAAAAAGTAATTGAAGGCAGCAGGAGTATTTGCCTGGAAGCCGGAATCCCTTTAGCAGGCGGACACAGCATCGATTCGCCGGAGCCAATTTTTGGGTTGGCCGTAAATGGTTTTGTTGCCATTGAAAATATCAAACAGAATAATACAGCACAGGAGGGGGATGTATTGTTTTTAACCAAACCACTGGGCGTTGGTATTTTAACCACAGCAGAAAAAAAAGGCATTTTAAAAACCGAACATACTGGTGTAGCTGCAAAGCAAATGATGCAGCTGAATAAAGTGGGAGAATTATTGGGAAATGTAAAAGGAGTAAATGCGATGACAGATGTTACCGGCTTTGCATTGCTCGGACATTTGGTTGAAATGGCTGAAGGAAGTGGATTGAGTGCGGTGATTGATTTTGAAAAAGTACCTACTATTATTGATGATTTAAAAAACTACATAGATCAAAAATCAATTCCTGGCGGCACTCACAGAAACTGGGATAGTTATGGCCATAAGATTGGCAACATCACCGATTATCAAAAAGCTATATTGGCTGATCCGCAAACGAGTGGTGGATTGTTAGTAGCGGTATCACCGGATGCGGTGGAAGAAGTGAAAAACATTTTACAGCAAAACGGTTTAGGTAAATTTATTACACCTATCGGCAGGTTAATATCCAGCCGGGAAAATGTTATCAGCATAGCAAACTAAGAACAAATTTTTTTCTTATTAAGCAGTAATTATTTTATCAATTGCTTTTGCCAGTGCCTTATCTTTTTCTGTAACAATATCTCCGGCATCGTGGGTGCTTAACCAAATTTCCACTTTATTGTACACGTTGGTCCACAGCGGATGGTGGTCTGCTTTTTCTGCTGCCAGCGCCACTCTTGTCATAAAGGCAAACGCTTCAGAAAAATTTTTGAAATCAAATTTTTTATAGAGGGTATTGTTTTTTTCTTCCCACATAGGTGTAAAATTTTATAGTTTTAAAAAAGCTGTTATTATCTAAGTCCCACAATTCAACATTCCTCATTCGTAAATCTGCATTAAAATATCAGGTGCTGTTTGTTTTTTATTTTTTCATTCGTCATTTCAATTACCAATTGTACACCGGGCAGCATTTTGATTGATTGTATTAAACTTTTTTGTTCTTCTGATGATACCGGCTCTCCCCCGCCTTTTATCAACCACAAAAAATCGAGGTGCTTAAATTCAGGCAATAAATATTCACCGTCAAACTGGTTGTTGTACAAATAATGAGTAAGCGATACCGCCGGTATATTGTATTCGTAAATAGAAAAAAAATAAGTTCGGGTTTTTCTTTTTAGCTGAATTTCAAAATCATTGTTCAGCCGGAAATCAAAACCCAGCAGCTGGTTCAATTGCCAGCTCAGCTGGTAATCTTTTACCGGTGCTACAATACCCAACAGAATAGAGTCTTCAAAAAATTCCTGGGCCAGTGTTTCGTTATCAATTCTAAGTTTCATTATAATAAACCACTGATTTTTAAAATAAGTTCTATTTGTTTTTTGGTAATGGATTCTCTTCCTGATTTATCGTAAACAGATACTAAAAACAGGCGTTGTTCAATAATCCTGATGCAGGTGATAACCCTTGCTCCATCACTTTTTCCTGTACGTTTTGAAGAAATTTTCATTCTCACTTTATAACAATTGTTGCCAAGTGAAGTACCGGCGAAAGGATTATTTTGCAATTCAATTAATAACTTTTCAAAATCATTATCAATGGAGGGATATTTTTTAGAGAGTTGTAAAATTTCCTTTTCAAACTGTGGTAATGCAATGATATCAATGTTTTTCATTGCGTAATTTTTTTAATAACTCGATGGCCGGTTTTGCTTTTAACTTTCCTTCTTCCACAAGTTTCAATTCTTTAAATCCATTTAGCAAAGCATTTTTTCTTTTTGCACTGGAACCTGCTTCCTTCTTATTATTTTCAATTTCCAAGAAACTGAAGGATCCTAAAAGTTCTTTTGTGAAAGCAACTTTATTTTTATTTTTTATTTTTACTATTAACGTTTCCATATCTTAAAATTACTATTTTAGAAAACAATATCAAAAACCAACTCTTCATTTTCCCTCTTTACTTTTACTTTTGTCGCATCCCCTTTTTTAAATTTACTCAATGCCTCCATGTAAGTTTGTACATCTGTAAATTTATAATCACCCAGCTGTATCAATACATCACCAGCTTTCATGCCCACCCGTTGTGCAATTTTTCCTTCGCTGATACCATCGGCTCTTACACCACTGCCGCTAAAAGTATAGTCGGGCATAATACCCAGTGTAACTTTAAAACTGCTCTTGCTGCTCACAGCCACTTCTCTTGTTTTGGTAAAAGCAAGTTTCCCTTTTTTGTCATTCTCTTCTATTAGATGGTAAATATATTTCAGCACCTGCAGCTCTCCGGTATAATTTATTTTATCAGCATCGTCACTTGGTTTGTGGTAGTCGCTGTGCAGGCCGGTGAAGAAAAATAACACCGGTATATTTTTTCTGTAAAAGGAAGTGTGATCGCTTGGGCCGGTACCGCTGCTGTCAAATTTGATGGTAAAATATTTGTCGGTGGTCTGCAATTCTTCACCCCATGCAGGCGATGTGCCGTAGCCGCCAATGGATATGCCGTGTGTACTGTCGTTCAGTCTGCCTACCATATCTAAGTTTATCATGTAGTTAACCGTGGAGAGATCTACAGAAGGATGTTCGGTAAAATATTTAGAACCAAATAAACCAAGCTCCTCTCCTGAAAAAGAAATGAAGAGGTAATTATTGTTTTTAAATTTAGAGACTTTCAATTGTTTGCTCAATTCAATCACAGCGGCTGTTCCGCTGGCATTGTCATCTGCCCCATTGTGTATTTCAGGGGTGGTGCCGGTGAATAAAGAATTGTGATCTTCACCATAGCCGAGGTGATCGTAGTGTGCACCTATAATAATTGTGTTGGCAGCATTGTTATCAATAAACCCAATCACATTGTGGCCATATCTTTTCTTCGCTTCCACCAATATTTTTAATTTAATATCCAGCGTAGCTGTTTCATCTTTCAGGTATTTTTCTTTGGCAGTTTTGGTAATGTACACAACAGGAATTTCCGTTGCTTCCATTTTTGATTTCGGCTCAAATTTTAATTCGTCATTTATAGAAGAGGAGTTAAAAACAAATAATGCAGTGGCGCCTTTCTTCATTACTTCAAGGGCTTTTATTTTTATGGCATTAGTCAAATCAAAATGCGGATTGTTTTTATTTTCTTCCAGCAGTTCTTTCATATCATAAAACCAGGGTTCGCCATTTTCCTGCAATGCCAGTGCGGCCATAGCTTCCAGCGATTTATTTGGGCAAAAAGGTAAAGGAAAAAATTCTTTATTCAATTCAAAATCGCCGCCGTTAATAATCAGGTGAGAGGATGGATTGATAAACATGCCGTCATTTACTTCAAACTCCTGCAAAAAATTACCATTGTTTCCTTTAGCAGAAAGATCTGCTTTTTTAAACTCATCAATAATATATTCATACGCCAGTTTTTCACCATTGCTGCCAGTTCTCCTGCCTTCTAATTTATCAGCTGCCAGGTAGTTGATATGTGCCTGTAAATTTGAAAGGATAACTTTGTCTGCCTTTTTTATTTTTTGGGCATTGCTAAAATGAAAAGAAAAAATAAGCAGCCAAAAAAAATGTTTCATACAGATGGTTTAATGAAGAAGGCAAAGGTAATGGTGATAGTTGATAGTTGATAGTTGATAGTTGATAGTTGATAGAGCGTAGCAAATTATGACTTTATAACTATTAACAATCGACTATAGATTATTGACCACAGTCGATTCCTTAAAACACCGGAATATAGAAACCATCTTTCTAATTTCGTAAGTGCATACCATTTGTTGGGGTTATTTTTACGGCTAAATCAAAAAAACAAGGAACAGGCATTTTTATTTTGGTAAAGAATATTAATATAGCATTAGTTGGCAATCCCAATAGCGGTAAAAGTTCCTTGTTTAATTTACTCACGGGGTTAAACCAGCAGGTGGGAAATTTCCCTGGCGTAACCGTAGATAAAAAAACAGGGCAGTGTAAAATCTCCGAAACGCTTACCAGCACACTCATTGACCTGCCCGGTACTTACAGCCTCTATCCAAAAAGAGCTGATGAATGGGTGGCTTATAAAGTATTGCTGCTGCAGGATAATGATATCAAACCAGACATGGTGCTGCTGGTGGCCGATGCCAGTAACCTGAAAAGGAATTTATTATTCTGCACACAGATTATTGATTTGAAAATACCGGTTGCAGTGGTGTTGACTATGACAGACCTGGCCCATAAAAAAGGTACAGAGATTGATATTAATGGTTTGGAAAGAGAGCTTGGCGTACCAGTTATAACCGCCAATCCAAGAAAGAATAAAGGAGTGCCACAATTAAAAAAAATAATAGAGCAGATTGCCTCCACACAATTTATAAAGCCAAGGTCGTTTATTGCCAATAGTGAGTTTGCCCCTGTTGCCATTGAGGCTACAAAAAAATTATTGCCTGGTATCAGCGATTATAAAGCGTTGCATTTTCTCATTAACCACGAACATTTTAAACTTACTCCTTCCATACAGGATGATATTGAACTGATAGAGGCTGAAAATAAATTCAATCCTACTAAAACACAGGCAGAAGAAATCATGCAGCGGTATGCCCGGATAAAGCACATCATGCAGCAAACAGTGGTGGAAGCTGATCCTTTGCAAAAAGCATTGTTTACAGAAAAATTAGACAACATTTTGCTGGATCGAAAATGGGGCTACCTCATTTTGCTTACAGTGCTGTTTCTATTATTTCAAAGTGTATTTTGGGTGGCACAGTACCCGATGGATTTTATTGAATGGAGCTTTGGTAAAATGAGTGGTTTTTTCAGCAACTTATTACCGGTAGCATGGTGGTCGGATTTATTAATAAACGGGGTGTTGGCAGGGCTTAGCGGTATCCTTGTTTTTGTGCCGCAGATAATGATTTTATTTGGGCTGATAACCTTGCTGGAAGATACCGGCTACATGGCCAGGATAAGTTTTCTTACCGATAAATTGATGCGTAAGGTTGGTTTAAACGGCAAGAGTGTGATGCCGATGATCAGCGGCCTTGCCTGTGCGGTGCCTGCTATTATGAGTGCAAGAAATATTGAGAACAGAAAAGAAAGATTGCTCACCATTATGGTTACCCCACTGATGAGTTGCAGTGCAAGGTTACCTGTTTATACTATCTTAATTGCCCTCATCATTCCGTCTAAATTATATTTCGGGTTTTTAAGTATGCAGGGCTTGGTGATGATGGGACTTTACTTGCTGGGCACGGTAATGGCGCTGATTGTATCTTATGTAATGAAGTGGTTTATCAATATCAAAGAGAAAAGCTTTTTCATTTTAGAATTGCCGGTGTACCGCAGCCCAAGATGGGGCAATGCTGTGACGACTATGATTGAAAAAGCAAAGATTTTTGTGTTTGATGCCGGGAAAGTTATTATGATGATAAGCCTGCTGCTTTGGGCTTTAAGCAGTTTTGGCCCACCTCAAAAAATGGCAGATGTTGAAGTAAAATATGAACAGTTAATAAAAAACAACCCGGCACAGGCGAACGAATTAAATAAACAGCGCAAAACAGAATTACTTCAAAGTTCTTTTGCCGGCACCTTAGGCAAAGCAATTGAGCCAGCCATACGCCCTCTCGGATTTGATTGGAAAATTGGTATTGCATTGATTACCTCTTTTGCTGCAAGAGAAGTATTTGTAGGCACTATGGCTACCCTGTACAGTGTAGGCGAAGATGCAGAAAGTAACAGCAGCACCCTGCGCCAAAAAATGGCTGCCGCCGTTCGGCCGGATGGAAGCAAAGTTTACAATTTAGCTACCGGTTTATCACTCCTGATTTTTTATGTACTGTCCATGCAGTGTATGAGTACCATGGCTGTTGTAAAAAGAGAAACCCGTAGTTGGAAATGGCCGCTCATTCAATTGGTTTACATGACATGGCTGGCTTATTTTATGAGCTGGGCTGTGTATGTTATTTTCAAATAATTTTTAATCAACAAAAAAGCCCCGACAATTAGTTGGAGCTTTTGTTTATGTGGAGGCAAAGTGTTTACCAGTTTGCAGCATTACTAATCCTATTTTTTATTTGCGGATAAATACCACGATATAATTCATTCATGATGTCTTCTTTATTGGGCTGGTTGTATCGATTGTTTACCAATGTCCAGTCACTGCTGCTCAATGCCCGGCTGTCTCCGGAATAAGATGCCACTTCCTGTTGCCAGTTGTAAGTATCGCTGTAGCTGTTGTACAAAATATTTTTTCTGGTAGCAACCTCTGTTATCGAGATATCCATTTGGGCTCTTGCATTAAAAGATTGCTTTTGGATATTAAGTGTTGCATAAACCGTTTGATAAATAATTCTTCCGGAAGTATCTCTTCCTGTTTCAATTTGTTTGCTCAGGTTGCGGCTGTAATTATAAAACGTTGGCCTTGGTATATCCATTTCCCGTAGGGTTAGGTCTACTACCCAGTCTGGTTGTATATCGTTCCGGTTCGTTTCTCTTTCAGTATAAAATCTTGCCGGGTATTGGCTGGCATATTTACCGCCCAAATCCCTTACTAAATTTTGGGATAAATAATCGTTGCTGAAATTATTGTTCCAGCCGCTGCTAATAAAAACGGAGTTGTCCTGCACAGGGTTTATCAGCACATTTACAATGGCATTTTCGTAAGCGACATCCATTTTTGTTTTGCTGTCTTTGTAATCATTTACCCATTTGCCGGCTTTTTTAAAAGCACTGTACGCCAGCTTTGCATCCTCCCTTGAATGTCTTTGCAGATAACTCAAACCAATTTGGTAATAATCTTCAGCGGCAGCCTGTTTAACAGAATCAATTTGTTTTTTATAGTTGTAGGCTTTTACCAATTTGGCAGCAGCATCCGAATTAGCAATGGCTTCATACATGTTTTGCAGCGTATTGTATTCTGCGGAAATTTTATCCCATCGGTTCAGGTCACTGTAGCTTTTGTAAGTTTCAATTTTATCCAGATGTTTTTGCTGCACCTGAGTATATACTTCTGCTAATGCTTTGCTTGCATTTTCATCATCGGCATTTTTGTTGAGTTGCTTTACTACATCGTACAGGGTTTTATCCTCGTTGCTGCGTAATAAATAATCTTTGTTTGTTTTGCAGGATGCTAACAGAAACAAGACTGCAATTGCCGGTATATATTTTTTCATTTTACTTTCCTCCTTTGATGCTAAAATATCAAAGCAAATACCAAAGAGAAATGGGGGCAGGAGTGTTGTGTTATTTTTAACAGCCCCCGGTTTTATACTTTATTATTTAAAAATAAGAACTTCCCAAATCAATTTTATTTTCACCATTCGCCTCTTTAATTTCGCCACTCATCAATTTCTGAATTTTTTTTTAATCTCCCAATATAGTCTAAAACACAATACCAGTATGGATTTAGGCTCTGTGTTCATTAGTTTTCACAGCCAGCTACTAAAAAATAAATGGTATTATGTGTTGCATAGTACCAAACTATACCTTAGCTTTGTGTCAGAAAGCGATGAGAATGGAGAAAAAGCTAAAAGAAGAACCGGTTTTCCCAAAAGCAAAATCTCACAAACCAATCGACAACTAAAAAAGTATAGCCATGAATTTTAAAACATTGAAGCCATGAATATAGAAAACACAGCCAGCCAGATGCGTAAAGGAGTGTTGGAGTTTTGTATCCTTTCGGTGATCAAGCAGGGAGAAGCTTATCCATCCGACATTATTGATAAGATGAAGGCAGCCAACCTCAATATTTTTGAAGGGACCCTTTACCCACTGCTCACCCGTTTAAAAAACGCAGAGTTCCTCACCTATCGTTGGATAGAAAGTAACAGCGGCCCACCCCGTAAATATTTTTCCCTTACAGAAAAAGGGGCAGCTTTTTACAAAGAACTGGAAGCCACCTGGAATGAACTGGCCAATGCAGTACAGGCGCTTTCAGAAGCAGAGCAACAACATTCTAGTAACAACCCTGAAACCATTCAGGACAACAACTTCAACAACCCACAATAAAGAAAGTATAGCCATGATTTTTGTTGTAGGTACGCAACCAACTAACGAAACACTCTAACACATTTAGCCATGAAACAAGTAATAAATATCAACTTCCACGGACAAGTAGTTCCGATAGAGGTATCTGCTTTTGACTTACTTAAAAATTATACAGACTCTCTCTCCCGTTTTTTTGCAAATGAAGAAGGCAAAGAAGAAATCATCAACGATATAGAAAGCCGCATTGGCGAACTATTCCAGGAAAGACTGAAAAAAGGCGCCACCTGCATTACTGATGATGACGTAAATGCCATTATCAAAAGCATGGGCAGGCCCGAAGAGTTTGATGGGGAAGAAGAAAAAGTAGCTGCTACTTTAGGAGAAAGAACGGAAGAAAAAAATAACGCTTCTTCTGGAGGTCAAAGTCAAAATGCAGGAAGTCACAAGCGTTTGTACCGGGATGAAAACCACAAAGTATTGGGTGGTGTATGTAGCGGACTTGCCAATTATTTTGGCACCGACCCAATAATTATCCGAATCATTTTTGTGTTGCTTGCTTTTGCAGGGGCCGGCATATTAGCCTACATTATTTTGTGGATAGCGGTACCCAGCACAGCTTCTACAGAAATTGGCGGTACCCGTAAAAAACTGTACCGGGATGCGGAAGATAAAATCATAGCCGGGGTATGCAGTGGTATCGGCAATTATTTTGGTGTAAGTGCATGGATTCCCAGGATATTTTTCCTGTTGCCGTTTCTTTCTTTTGTATTCAACAGTGGCCGTTGGGGGGGAATGGATTTTCCTGATTTTTTCAGGTTCAGTTTCAGCCCGGGTTCTTTGATTATTTATATTATCCTTTGGCTGGTATTTCCTGAAGCTACCACCACCGCAGAAAAATTGGAAATGAAAGGTGAAAAAGTAGATATGAACTCCATCAAAAATTCTGTGATGGAGGAAATGAAAGGAGTACAGCAAAGGGCAGAAAAATTTACCAAAGAAGCATCTGCTGTAGCTGGTGAAAAAGGAAAAGCAATGGGATCTGAAATTAAAGCTGCAGCAAAACGTGGGGGAACATCATTGGGTGATGTGATCATATTTATTGTAAAAGCATTTGCTTACTTTATTATTGGTTGTGTAAGTATTGCAATGGTGGTGGCTTTATTTGCACTGGCAATAGCTGCCATTAGTGTATTTCCTTTTAAAGATTTTGTATTAACCGATGGCTGGCAAAATGTAATGGCCTGGGGAACATTGTTATTCTTTATAGCAGTACCGGTTATAGGTGTCATTACCTGGATTATCCGCCGCCTGGCAAAAATGAGAAGCAACAGCAAAATACTCAGGGCTTCTTTTATCAGCCTTTGGATATTGGGATGGGTATGTGCCATTTCTTTGCTTGCTTCCATCAGTAAAGATTTTAGGGCCAGCAGCAATATTATTGAGCAGGAAATAGTATTGTCGAACCCACAGGTAAATAAACTGGAGGTTACCACAAACTCTCCCAATAAAAGATTGTACCGCAATAATTTCTTTCGCCTTGAGCCATTTGAAAGCCTGGAAGATGATACCGCTTTTGTAAAAAACATCACGGTTAAAATAGTAAAGTCATCTAATGATAGCTTTAGAGTAACGATGGCTAAGATGGCCTGCGGCTACAAAAAATACCTGGCCGATACCCTTGCCAATAAAATAGTATTTAATGTTCAGCAAAAAGATTCCTTACTGGTGTTGGATAAAGGGATTGCCTTCAATACAATTGATAAATTCAGAAACCAGAGAGTAATCATCACTGTTTTTGTTCCGGTTGGAAAGCAAATAAGAATCAACAAAAATGTAGGATGGGGACACCAGATACA
>JANMJU010000202.1:0-8745 GCA_031371545.1 Chitinophagaceae bacterium | reverse complement strand
CCAGGATGATTTTAAAGCAACAAAAGCAGATGTGTGGGGAATAGATGATAAAAGCCTTTTGCTTGAATCGAATGAGATACTTGCAAAACAGCAGCGGCCATTTTTTGCAGTGATACAAACTGCCGATAATCACGGGCCATATACAATACCTGAAAGGGAATTGCCTTTTTTTAAAAAAGTAAATTATCCGCCTGATAGCGTAAGAAAATATGGTTTTGAAAATGTTGATGAACTGAATGCTTTCCGCTATACGGATTATGGCTATCAAACCTTTATTGAAGCCGCAAAGAAGGAAAAATACTTCGATAATACCATTTTTGTTTTTGTTGGCGATCATGGTTTGCCAGGCGATGCCAATGCTATTTATCCAAAAGCATGGAGCGACTTGTCTTTAACCCGTTTGCATGTGCCGTTACTTTTTTATGCTCCGCAATTATTACAATCAAAACAGATCAGCACTGTGTGTGCTCAAACTGATATCATGCCTTCCATTGCTTCCCTGCTGAAAGTTCCCTTCCGCAACAACAGCATGGGGCAAAGCCTCTTTGACAGCAGCATTACAAAACCTGCATCGGCTTTCACCATCGACCATGAATTAAGCACCATCGGCATGGTAACTGATCAATACTATTATCTTAAAAATACAAAAACGGGCAAGGTTGATTTTGTTTCTGTAACCGGCAATGAACCCGTGCCTGCCAACAGGCAAACCGACAGCATCCGCCACCAGCTTGGTATTTTGACAGATGCTTATTATGAAACGGCTAAGTATTTGTTGTTTAATAATAAGAAGAAGTAACGGAGTGCAAGGAATTATCCACTTATATTTTTATTGATATCAGCAACACGATAAGAGTGGTAAGAAGAATTGAATATTTAATAACACCTACCTCCCCTTCTTCGCAATCATTATCAGTCTCGGAGATTTTCTTACATCATAATGTGCAAAATTATAATCACCAAATACTTCCTGTATCTGCAATCCCTGGTAGGCAAACATTTCTGTAAAATCGCCAAATGAAAACTTAGCTACTTTTTCGGTGTACTGCAAAGGTTCCTGCAGGGTTTCATCTTCCACCACAATTTTTTTGTAAAAATGTGTTTCGTCAAACCACTTGGTGATGAAATAATTTACGCCGTCAATCTCTTTGTCAAATTGATGAACAAGGTGATCTTCGGCATAATGCACATTCAGGTAATCCAATACAAAGCAGCCATCTTTTTTCAGCGACTGGGCAATGGTACGAATGGCATTGTCATGCTCCCGGCGGGTTTTAAAATATCCAAAGCTGGTGAAAAAATTAAAAGCATAATCAAAATAATTGATCCAGAAAGGCAGGCGCATATCGTGGCGGTAAAAATGCAGCCTGTCTGTTTGAGAACGCAGCGCCTCCTCAATACTGTCTTCACTCAGGTCGATGCCGGTTACATCAAAACCTTTCTCTGCCAGGTGAATGGAATGCCGCCCTTTGCCACAGGCCACATCCAGCATCAATGCATTATCAGCAGGCTGCAGGTGCAGGATTAATTTATCAATAAAGTTGGCTGCTTCTTTTTCGTCCCTGTTAAAATAAAGCTGGTGATAATAAGGAGAGTTGAACCAATCTTTAAACCAGGGATGATCTTCCATAACACAATTTTACATTACCGTTATGCAAATGTTTTTATAATCAGTATTGCCAGTCCGTACACCAGGGTGGTGGCAAAAATCCCTTTGGCAGTTTTGTCTTTATGTGTATTAATATAAATGGTAAACAGCAAAGCATTCATCAGCAAAGACAGGCTCAGCGCCACCGATAGTGTCCTGAAACCAGGCTCTACATACAGCCATTGAAAAAATTCTTTGAAACTAAACACCCGGTAGTTGTAAAACTTAAACAGCATCAAACCAAGTATTGGGGCTATCGCTCCCATTATTACTCCCATCCATAAATTGTCTCTTTTCAGCATCCTATTTTAGTTTCCAGTTTTTTTCTAATTGTGCTTTTAGTTTGTAATTGGTAAGGTCAAACTGTACCGGCACCACACTAATATAATTATTTTCCAAAGCCCACACATCAGTGTCTTTGCCTTTATCAAAATTGATGAATTCACCCGTAAGCCAGTAGTATTTTTTTCCGTGTGGATCTTTGCGTTCTTCAAAATCTTCTTCGTATTTGGCATACGCCTGTTTACAAATTTTCACACCTTTAATCAGGTCCAGCGGAATAGAAGGAATGTTTACATTTAGCAGGAGGTGTTTGTCCATTTTCTTTTGCAGCAGGCTGCTCACAATTTTTTTTATGTAGTGCCTTGCTGCAGCAAAGTCTGCCTCGTAATTATAATCCATCAAAGAAAAACCAATGCTGGGAATACTTTCAATACTGGCTTCCATGGCCGCACTCATGGTGCCGCTGTAAATTACATTGATGGAATGGTTGGCTCCATGATTAATACCGCTAAGGCAAAGATCAGGTTTGCCATGAAGGATTTTGTCCACCGCCAGTTTCACACAATCTACCGGGGTACCGCTGGTTTGCCAGGCTTCCACTCCTTCAAATATATCCACCTTTGTCATCCGCAGCGGATGGCCGATGGTGATGGCGTGCCCCATGCCGCTCTGGGCTTTGTCTGGTGCCACCACAATTATTTTCCCCAAGTCTTTTACAGCTTCCACCAGGTTGCGGATACCCGGCGCTGTAATACCATCATCGTTGGTAATTAATATCGTTGGTTTTTTTTTCGCTTTCGCCATTTTCTATAAGTTGGTTTTAAGGTAAAGGGACAATTACAATCAGAACCATTTTATCAATGGCCTGCCAGCCTCTCTGAAAGGCCATGGAATAGCCGCTAAAATTAATAAAAGCGCCAATCCAAAGAACAGCAGCATCTTTTTATGTTTTGCAGCATCGGTAGCAGCTTTTTTTACAGCCACCCTACCCACATGTACCAATACCCAGGCCAGCAGCATCATGCTGAGATGTTCCATAATAAAAAACCGCACGGCACCATTTGCTTTATACTCAGAAAAATTTTTCAGTTTGTCAAACCAGCCATTACCAAAATAAAGGATTAGCCCCAACAACAATTGAATATCGCAACTGATCATAAAAAACAAATTGCTTTTATTATCGCTTTCGGTAAAAGGCCTTTTTTTAAAAATTCCGGTGAGTGCATTCAATACCGTCAGCAGGCCAAATATTAAAACAGCCCACCGCAAAATGCTGTGAAGTACCAATACAGTTGTTTGCATAAAATCATTTTTTACAAAAGTAAGCACTGGCAGATAGATGCAATAATATTTATTGATTTAGAAATTTTTCCTTCGTGGCATTCATTACTAATATAAACTTGTGACATAAATCATTCGTGCCAATTCGTAAAATTCGTGGCGAAAAAAATTCATTTGGGGCATTCTACTTCACCAATTCTTTCTGCATCAGATCCGGCTATTCGCTGCAAGTCCGGCACAAAAGCCAACACACAAACCTTCACCGGGCTTTCCGCTTCTATCCGGTTGCCTCTGTGCTGTTACTTCTTTATTCAACATCTGCAATACATGCATTATTTAAAATTGCTAATCGTTTTATGTGCAATGCTGTCAATAAAAAAATTTACTGCTTGCACTAAAGGAAAATCATAAAAATCATCTCCATCATAAAAATCTTCATAAAAAAATTTGGAACAACTAAAATATTTAGTATGTTTGTGCTAACCAAATTAGTCACACTATGTCACAGGCTGGTCAAAACTTAAAATACCTCCGCAAACTCCGTGGATGGACACAGGAAGAATTTGCCATCAAATTAGGCATCAAACGTTCCCTTATTGGCGCTTATGAAGAAGAGCGTGCAGACCCCCGGCTGGAAGTGCTGGAAATAATATGCGATATTTTTAAACTCACTTTAGATGAAGTGCTATTGAAAGACCTGAGCAATACCAGCGGCAGTTATTTATCCAGGCGAAGGCAGCAAAAAATGATGAGTGCCGAAAGGAACCTCATTCACTTTGTGCCCGTAAAAGCAGCAGCAGGCTATCTTGCAGGCTATGCCGACAGTGAATTTATTGATGAGCTCAACACTTTTACCCTGCCCATGCTTTCGGGTGGCGATTACCGTGCCTTTGAAATTATTGGCGACAGTATGATGCCCACTCCAAGCGGCAGTATCATTGTTGGCGAAAAGGTAGGGGCAGAAGATATAAAAAATAACCAGCCCTACATTGTAGTGAGCCGCAATGAAGGGATAGTTTATAAAAGAATAGTAAAAAGTAACAAGACAAAAAATAAACTCACTTTAGTAAGCGACAACCCACAGTATCAACCCTACCAGGTAAATGCCGAAGATGTAGTGGAACTGTGGCATGCACAAATGGTATTAAGCAAAGTAAGCCAGCAGCAACGCTGGGATATGGATTCGCTGGCCAGCATGGTAAGTAACCTGCAAACACAGGTGAGTACAATGAAGAAGAAGATGAACTAACAGCTTTATGAATTATGGCTTATAAGTGATGAGTTTGGCGCTATAATTTTAAAGTTCTCAATCATAATTCATAACTCATAACTCATAACTTTCAAAGTGCATAACTTTTAAAAAACAGCACTCCAAGTTTTCATAATTTCAACATTCAGATACATCCATTCAAACATTAAAAACACAATTATGATCAAGCTGCAGGTTATTGGCAATCTTGGAAAAGATTGCATCGTAAAAGAAATAAATGGTAAACATGTAATTAATTTCAGCGTAGCACATACGGAACGATACAAAGATGCCCAGGGTACACAAAAAGAAAGAACCACCTGGGTAGAATGTGCTTACTGGACAGACAAAACGGCCATTGCACCTTATCTAACAAAAGGACAAACTGTATATGCTGAAGGTTCTCCGGAAGCTGATGGCTACATGAATAAAGACAATCAGGCAGCAGCTACATTAAGGATGAGGGTACAAAGTATACAACTGCTCGGTGGAAAAAATACAGAAAACCAGGCTGCAGCTCCGGCCAGCAACAGTTATGCTGCCAGCAATACTCCTGCCGCTCCAAGGCCAGCCACACCTGCGCCAGTTGCCAGTGGCAGCGATGCTGCAGACGATCTGCCTTTCTAATTGATTTGAACAAAAGAAAATAAAAAAGCGGCACTTGAATTTGTGCCGCTTTTTTAATAAATTTTATTTTTAATTGATTTAATTTAATTCATGATCTACAAAATACATATCAATCTCACCAATATTTTTTGCAAAAATCTTTCCCCGGTAAGTACAGGCAAACTTATGTTTTATTAACTCGTAAGTAGCCGCAGAAATATTTACCCTGCCGGGCTGTCCATTACTTTCCATCCTGCTGGCAACATTCACTGTGCCGCCCCAAATATCATAGGCATATTTCTTTTTGCCCACCACTCCTGCTACAATTGGCCCCGTATTAATACCAATGCGAATTTCCCATGGAGGTAAATTGTTTTGCAGCCGCATTTCATTTCTGGTGATAATGTAATTCTGTATCTCCACACTTGCCCTTATCATATTTATCACATGCCCGTCATCCTCTGTGGGGATACCACCGGCACACATATAGGAGTCTCCAATTGTTTTTATTTTTTCAAGATTGTACTTCTCTATTATTTCATCAAATGCAATAAAATAAGCATTCAGTTCGGATACGATTTCTTGTGGAGAAAGTTCATCAGCCAGTTTAGAAAAACTTTTAAAGTCGGTAAATAATACAGACGCTTTTTCATAATACCGTGGTGTGGCACTGCCGGTTTTTTGCAACTCACTGGCTACCTCCGAAGGAAGAATATTCAACAACAGGTGTTCAATTTCAGCCTTTTGGCTATCAAGTAATTTATTTGTTTTGATCTTGTTCCGGTAATCTCTGTAAATAATAAATATAATGATGAGTACCAGTACCAGCCCTGCACTCAGTGCATTTTTGGCTATCCGCTGACGGTTCAATTCGAGCAATTGCAACGCTTTGTCTTTTTGTAACAAATCTATTTGTCCCTGTTTTTTGTACAGGTCAAAACTTGTTTGATATCCCACCAGTTTTTTGTCAAGGTCTATATTGTACAATGTATCTTTTACCTGGGAGTAGAGTACATCATATTTATAAGCACTTTCAAAATCTTTCAGTTTTGCAAATGATGCTGACAGACCGGAATACGCATTTTTTAATTCAATGCTTTTGTCACTCATTTTTAAAGCAAATGTTACCGCCTTATTGTAAGCATCAATGGCTAATTTATCATCACCCTTTTTACTATAGGTGTCGCCCAAATACAAAGTTGACTGTGCCATATACAATAGAGCATCTGCTTTACTTGCCGTATCAAATGCTTCTTTATGGTATTGAATTGCCTCTCCATAACTACCCTTCTTTGCATAAAAACGCCCAAGGTTGTTTAAGGCATAAGGCAAATCTTCAGAGTTGTCCAATCCGGATTTGGACTTCTTAAAATAAAAAAGGGCTGAATCAAATTGATTTCTATCAAGATAAATTTCACCAATATTTGCCGAAGCGCTGCCAATGGTATTATTGTCATTCAGTTCCTCACTTAATGGCAGTGATTTAATAAAATATCCCAGCGCTTTATTGTGATTGGCGGGGTTGTGATAATAGACATTCCCGATATTGATGTACACCGTTGCCAAACGCAGTTTATCGCCAAGTTCTTCTGCCACTTTAAGCGACTTAAAATAATATTCCAACGCTTTGGCATCTTCTGTTTGATTGCTATATACAGCACCGATATTACTTAACAGGTTTGCTATACCAACTTTATCCCCCAGTGAATCAAATGCATTTAAAGACTGGTTCCAATAATCAAGCGTTTCAAGATATTTTCCCTGGTTATAATAAACCATCCCAATACCCTTAAGTGCCAGGGCTCTTCCTTTTTGGAACTGTAATTTTGTTGCCAGGTCTTTTGCATTGTTTGCATACAGGAGAGCTTCTTCTACAGGCAGGTTGCTGCTTTTACTTAAGGCAAGTAAGGTATTTACTTTAGCCGTATCTTCTTTAGCATTATTCAAAACTCTTTTTAAATTTTCTGTTTGCAGGCTTTGAGCAATACAGGATGCAGAGAATAAAAGGTACGGGAGGATATGAAGTATTTTTTTTATACCCATTTAAAAGAATTTATTATCTGACAGGAAAAAATATTTTTGAATTTTTTTATTCGTAAATATACTTAAAAAGAAGGAAGGAATTTTTAGATTCCTTCCTTCGGGTTCAAAGACCCTTTTGAATATGTTAGATTGATCAGAGTTTGATAATCTTAAACACTTTACTTGTTTTACCGATTACTACTTTTACAAAATAAATACCATTTTTAAAATGAGATAAATCAAATACGGAAGTATTATCCCCGCTTGACTGAATTGATTTTAGCAGGTATGTTTTACCCAGCACATCGGTAATACTAATTTCATTTCTCACAGTAGCCTGCTGGCTGGTTAATACAATCAACTTGTCCTTAACTGGATTAGGGTAAACAACGATTTTATTTTCACCCACACTTTGCACAGGCACATTACCAACATATGCTTTTGCTGTTGTTCTGGGCACACATTTATTAGATGTAGAACTTGCATTACTGGAGGTGGAAGTTTTCTGGTTACCATTATAAGTTATCAATAACCAAGTGAGTTTAGTTCCATCAAATTTTATTGTAAAAGTCCCCCCTGCTGGCAGGAATACTTCTGGCTGAACACCAATGTAAGGGTTGGCAGCATTTAAATTATTATTCACCCCGATTGGTACATATACTACTGCTGAATTGGGATTTTGGTAAGAAAAACGAGCCAGGTATTTAAACCCGGATGGATCATTGATTAACGTATCAACACAATCCAGGGATGGTTTTACATTCTTAATATTATTGCCTTTCGGATTTACATACAAAGTACCTGTTATATAAGTAACCGTATAATTATTGGCAGCTAAAAAATTGAGAGCAGATGGAATGATAGAATAAACTCCTGCCGCTCCGGAATAAGCAGGACTAACGGTGTACAATGGCCCGGAAGTAATGCCTGCAACATCATTATTTTTAAACCCTGTGTAAGTGGATGTAAACGCTGGCAAAGCATTGTTTTGATCAATTCCTTTTGTATCGGCTTTAACCGTTAGCGGTGCTTTGGTAATACTGAGAATACCAGGTTTATTTACCAGGTCGTAATTTGCAGAAGAGCCGCCAGTTAAAGAAATCGGGTAATTATCTGCCGCCGATAAAACCGTAGCTGTTGTGCCTGCAACCGGAGCGGTAATATTTCCTGCCCCATCATTAAACAGGAATCCTGTGTATGCAATTCTGAAAGCAGGATTGATGTTGCCATAAACTCTTGCAGTATCCACTGCTTTAGCTGTCAGTGTAGCTTTAGCCACAGTAAGTGTTGAATTAATATAATTTACTGTATAGTTAGCTGGCTGGGCAAGCTGAAGGCTGGCAGGTACTGCCTGGTAAGAACCTGCGCCGATATTTTGTGCACTTACTACTGCATTTTGATTATTTAAAAGCGAATAAGATGGCCCTCCTGTTATTACACTGGCCGGTAGTTCCCCATACTTAAATCCAGTGATAGTAGAAATAAAGGAAGGCTGTGCTCCATAAGTAATATTCAATGCATCAGCCTTAACCGTTAGTGATGCCGGCAAAATAGTGAGATTGCCAATACCATAAGAGATTTCAAAATTTTCTGAGAGCAATGGCCCGGGAACGATAAAGTGAGTGCCGGATGTTAACCCTGTTATTAAATTAATCGA
>JANMJU010000182.1:0-13989 GCA_031371545.1 Chitinophagaceae bacterium | reverse complement strand
AAACTGGGCCGCAGCGGCATTGATATTTCTCATGCCACTATTTACATGCCGGTGAGTTATTCGTTAATTGAAAAAACACTTGAACAGATTGACGGCTCAAACAAAAAACATTTTTTAGATATTGGCTGTGGAAAAGGAAGGGCTTTGTGTGTAGCTGCCCATTTCGGATTCAATCAGCTTACTGGCATTGATTTTTCTGAAAAATTTTGTGAAGCTGCAATCAAAAACCTCGATAATACAAAAATACAACTGCCAACAATAAGTTTTTCTATCATCAACCAGAATGCAGCCACAGTAAAGGTTCCGGCAGATACGGATTGCATCTTTTTATTTAATCCTTTTGATGAAGTGGTAATGAAAAAGGTCGTGGAGAATATTCTTAAAAGCCTTGAAAGCAATCACCGGCTGCTCAACATTATTTATGTAAACCCCCTGCATAAAAATTTATTTACAGAAAAAAATTTTGAAGAAGTTTATCACAGCAAGACCGGGAAATATTTTGAAGTAACAATATTAAGCTACCGGCATTTAGATTAATACCGGTAGCTGTTTCAACTTTTTTTAAGCAATAATTAAAGGTTCTTTTTTTGATCCGCTCATCAACTCCACACTTCTGTTGATGAAACTCGTTAAGTCATTTCCTTTTAACAGATCCTGCGACAGCAGGGCCAGGTCTGCAAGGTTTCTTATTTGCTTTTCCTGCATTGCATTGTCTGCTTCTTTTAAAATATTATTGTAAACAGCATGATTACCATTCACTGTTAAAGTAACCTCGTCGGGCATGTTAGCATAAAAGGCAGCCATGCCTCCACCCACTGCTCCCATGTCTTTCATTCGCCTCATCAATTCCGGCCTGGTGGCTACTACAGGTGGTGCATCTGCACTCAATCCTTTTACTTCCACCGTTACATGCAATGCAGACTGCTGCTGTTCGAAAAGCATTTTTAATTTCTCACTTTCATCCTTACTCAATACGCTTTCAGCATGGTCTGATTTATCAATTAAATTATCAGCTATATCAGCATCCACCCTGGTAAATTGTACATTCTCCCATTTCATTTCCATGGTATTGATAAAGGCGGCATCTACCAGTGTTTCCATCTTCACCACCTTGTAACCCTTTGCTGTGGCGGATTGTATAAATGCATCCTGCTGCACCGGATTGGTGGTGTACAAAATTACCTGCTTACCATCTTTATTTTTTTGCAATGTCCCTGTCGCAATTTTATATTCTTCCAGTGTATAAAATTTTGAAGAGCCTTTCTCCCCTCCTTCGGAGAGGTTGGGGGAGGCCGCTTCTTCCATCACTAAAAATTTATTTGCCTTTTCTGCAAACTTATCGTCTGTCATCATACCATACTTCACAAAGAGTCCAAGGCTTTCCCATTTCTCTACAAATGACTGGCGGTCATTTTTAAAAATTTCTTCTAATTTATCAGCCACTTTTTTGGTGATGTGGCTGTTGATTTTTTTCACATTTGGATCACCCTGCAAATAACTGCGGCTGACATTTAGCGGAATATCCGGGCTGTCAATTACACCCTGCAGCAACATTAAAAATTCAGGAACAATATCTTTTACTTCATCTGTTACAAATACCTGGTTGCAGTATAATTGTATCTTATCCTTTTGTATTTCATACGTCTGTTTTATTTTAGGAAAATACAAAATGCCGGTCAGGTTAAATGGATAATCAACATTGAGGTGTATCCAGAAAAGCGGCGCTTCATTATAAGGATATAATTCTTTATAAAAATTCTGGTAGTCTTCAGCCGTCAATTCGGATGGCTTCTTTGTCCAGGCTGGTGTTGGGTTATTGATTTGTTTGTCCTCAAACAAAATTGGTACCGGTAAAAAGCGGCAAAATTTATCCAGGATGGTTTTAATCCTTTCCGGTTCCAGAAATTCCTGGCTCTCTTCGTTCAGGTGTAAAACAATATCCGTTCCCCTGTTTTTTTTTTCAAACTCTTCTAATGTAAATTCAGGACTGCCATCACACTCCCATTTTACACCGGCGGCACCTTCTTTAAAACTCTTTGTTATCACTTCTACTTTATCACTCACCATAAAGGAAGAATAAAATCCCAATCCAAAATGACCGATGATATTATTTTCATTCTGCCCTTTGTATTTATTCAAAAATTCTTCAGCACCGCTAAAGGCTACCTGGTTCAGGTATTTATCTACTTCCTCTGTCGTCATACCAATTCCTTTATCAGAAATAGTAAGGGTCTTCTTTTCAGCATCAATTTTTATTTCAATCCCAATCTCACCCAACTCACCTTTTGCTTCACCTAAGGAGGAGAGTGTTTTTAATTTTTGAGTGGCATCTACTGCATTGCTCACCAGCTCCCTCAAAAAAATATCATGTTCACTGTATAAGAATTTTTTAATGATGGGGAAAATATTTTCCGTCTGTACCCGTATGTTTCCTTTTTGCATAGTATTATTTTTAGTAGCCATTGTCAAAATCAATGCCAGCAGCCATTTGCTGACAAGCTGACAAATGAAATGTAAAATGAGATTTGTTACACTGACAAGTTTGTGCAATAAAAAATGCCCCATTTGATTGGGGCATTTTCTTTTATCAAAAAACTAATATTAATTTCCTGTGACTAAGATATTATCTATCTGCCAGGTTGTTGTTTTATCACTCGCTGTTCCTGCAGGATCAGCTCCTTCATATTTGAAAGCAACATACACAGTCCCGCTATAGCTGTTCAGGCTTACATTTCCAGAAGGTGTAAAACCAGATACATAACCTGATGCCGGAATTGTAGCCAAAGTAGCAGAGGAAGTAAGATCAGTCCACGTAACGCCGGCAGCCCATGGGTTACCAGTACCTGTATAATTTGAAGATACCAATACTTTTAAGGTAGCTCCGTTTGCAAATCCACCGGAGGTACCGAAAGTTAAAGTTTTAGTTGCATAAGTTCCAAGATTTATACCTGAGGTAACCAACCAGCTTGTTACATTGGCCTGTGTGCTGCCAAATGCTGAAAGCTGTGCATACTTATTTCCAGAAAATACTCTTGCATCAAATTTCTTACTACCAAGCTCTGGACCATTAAACCAGCCTGCAACTGCTATTGCATTGAATGGAGCTGCTGTAGGTACTGTTTGAGTTTCAAAATTTTCAGTTAATAAAACCGTGCCGGTTGGAGGAGGTACAACACTATTTCCACAGCGGCTGCTGTTAAATTGTACATCATTTTCGTCACGAACGGCTAATTGTTTAAATCGTGTATAAACAGTATAAATAGCGGTGATGGTACCATTACCATTTGGCAAAGGTGCTCCCGCAAAATTGCAATAATTACTTGTACGCAATTCAATATTAGGATCTGAACTCGGTGAAGTCAAACTGGCACAATACTTCAATTTAAAACTTGCAGCAGAAGGTGATGTGACACCTGCACTTGCAAAAGTTTTAGCCGTATCAGCTACATCAAATTCAACATTGGTAAGTCTGATCAATGTGTTCTGATATTTATCCTGCATGGTAGTGGTAAGCTGTGCAGGCAATACATCTTTTGGCACCACTACATTATTCAATGTTCCTTTAAAGATATTTTTATCTAAAAGAGAAGCAGGAATATCTGCTAAACTGGATGTACTTCCTGTCTGGATGCCACCACCCATCTGAATCTGGTTGCTGTAATCACCCAGGAAAAGGCCATTACATTTAATAAACACTTCTCTGCCTATTGGAAAAGAATTATACAGGCTGTTGCCATTAATATTTAATGCTAAGCCGCCAGTGCTATCCTGTATTACCAGTGTCTTATAAAAGTTACCACTCTTATCATCGGCTATTACGATACCTCTTATAATAATGTCGCTGGAAGAATCAATTTTTTCTATATTTCCAGAAACAGTATGCTTAGCTTTTAGCTGTGCAATAGTATAATTGGGTGTAAGGTTAGCGGAAGGAGTATCTGCAGGTGGAGCATCAAACTGCTTTTTACAAGAGCTGGCAACGGTTAACACAGCAACAGTAAACATGATTGCCGAAAATGAAATCTTAATAATTTTATTCATGATTTGTTTTTTTATTTTTTTTTAATTAAAACCTGAGTGCTATACTGGCATTAAAGGTAGTGCCGTATGAGTAAAACTTTTTAGGTGCAAATTTATTTACGTCTTTATCCTGGTAGTCGAAACGCAATTGTTCAAAAGCTCCTGTCACAATATTTTTGTTATTCAAAATATTGGTGATCCCAAAGTTAAATGCCAGGAATGTTCTTTTGTGCAAAGATTTAAAACTTTTATTCAGCAACCAGGAGTATCCTGCAAATGCATCCAGGGTAAATTGTTTATCCAATTTTGTCTGGTCAATTATTTCATGCCATTTAGTGGAATTTTCCTCAACCCCTGAAACTGCAGCTGTAGTGCGGCGAACCGGGCTGAACTGCATATACATCTGGTCAAAATAATTAAAGTTTACATTTAAATACCAGAATTTAGGTGAGCGGTAATTTAAACCAATAGTATAAGCCTCTTGTGGAGTGGCTACATAAAAATTCTTTGAATAAACTGTTTCTTTTGCAATGATTTCCGAAGTATTATCTACTGTAATAGTAGCATTTTGGCGGGTATTGTAGCGGTACCTGCCAATAGCAGCAGCAGCGTTCAATGTAAGGCCTTTATCTAAAATCACTTCAGCACCTAATTCAACCCCAAAATGTTTTTTCCCAATGTTGCTCAAAGAATAATTACCAAAACTTCTGTAAAAATCATCGTAAAAAGTAAGAATATCTATCTGGTTTTTAAATTCAGTATAATAACCGGTAGCCCTGAATTTTACATCCGGAGCTATTAATACATATCCACCTTCAATAGATGTAATCCTTTCAGAGGTTAGATTGTCCTGCACATTATCCCTGGTGCGTACAGACAGGTAAGCATTATCAAAGAAGGGTGCCCTTGTTTGATAAGAACCATTTACAAAAAGGAAATTACCTGTGTTGATTTTATAAGTTAAACCTGCTTTAAATGCATAATTATAAAAATTTTGATCAGCAGATTTTCCAAAAGAGGTTGTTGGGAATAAACCATTTTTCACATTACCGGTTCTCCAGAACTGGGTATACGAATTTTCTGCAGAAAGGAAGAAATCAATACTATGGAACCTAACAACAGTTTGTATCCAGCCAGCCGTTTTCTTTATGTTGATGTCATAATTATAACCAAATTTATCACCAGCTCTTAAAATACGGTTGGGATTGTTCAAATCATTTTGGGAGGCAGATGGGTCATTCCGAAAATCCCTTTCTGCAAACTGATTTACATCTACATAAAAAGTACCTCCCAACAAATCTTCTACTTTCTTATAGTAGTTATTTTTCTGGGATTCATAAGTAAACCCTGCAGTAATATCTACATGTTTATTTACAACAGCATTATAAGTTGTATTAAAATTAAAGCGGTTGGTATGGGTAATCCTTTCTTCTAAAATATAAACAGACCTGTTGCCGGTAACAGTATTGCCCAAAACACCATTGGCATTATTGATAGTGGCCCTGCTGTTATAATTTGCTCTATAAAGTGCATCCCAGTTTATCTGGCGCAGATTTACATTTTGTAAAAAAGCAAGATTAATTTGTGCCTTTTGTGTAAGGTCATCAAAATTACTTGGCAGGTAACTATAATAATCCGGCCTTGGATCGGCTGCATTATACCAGTCTAATCCGGTTGTACTGCGGTTGCCTACTGTGTATGATGCGGCAGTTAATAAACTTGACTTCGGTGTTATTTTCCAGTCATGCGTTAAAATGCCAAATGGTTGAAAAGATCTTGCGATGCTGGCATTTCTTTTTTTACCACTTTGATAACCCCAGTAAGGGTTGTAAAAATTAGTACCGGATATCTGCCTGATTTCATCAACAGATGCACCCTGGCGGCCATTTTCAGTAGGTGTGGCAAATGCAACAAATGACAATGTTTGACGCTCATTTATTTTTTTATCTATACCGGCATAAAAAGACCAGCCATCATAATAAGTACCATCAGTAAAGCCTTCGTCAGCCCAGCGGCGTGATCCTGAAACACTGAATGCCCACCCTTTTTTATTAAAGCCTGTAGAATGGGTAACAGCAAATTTGTGAACAAAATTTCGGTTGGAAAGAGCGTAGCTGATACTGGTTTGCTTGCGTTGTTTAAAAGCCCTCGTATCTAAAAAAGTTTCTCCCCCCAGGCTGCCAAAAGCTAAGGTGCTTGACTGTAAACCGTAAGTATTTTGCCTGTTATGTAACACATCATTTAAGCCACCCCACAAACCGTAAGGAGTAAAACCATTGTCAAGGTTTTCCATTGGCACACCATTCATATTAGTACCATACAGGTCAGCATCATAACCACGCAAGCGAAACCTTACGGCACTAAAATTGAATCCTGCATAGCGGTGAAATGGATCCCTTCCGGCGTTTGCCTGGCCAGTAATATTTTGGGCACTTCCATCCTGGTTATCATTTTCATCTAAAGAAACCACCGGGATATTATCAAGCAGGTTATCTTTGGACTCCTCTACTTGGGAAGTATCTGTTGTGGTGGAGACAATACTGGTATCTTTTGCCTTAAGCTGAGAAAAACCAGCTTGCGAAAAACCCATCAGAAGCAACAATGCAATAAAGCTGAATTTGTTTTTAAGCATAATTAGTTTAGTTAAAAAGAGAGCAAATTTATAGTTTTAATTTTGTAGTGATTGCCAGATAACATAAGTAACAATTAAATAACAATAACTGCAAAAAAAAACAAAAAAAATAACAATAATGCAATTTAAGGGAATTATTTTACAAAATTTGTATTTACCTTCGGCAAAATTGAATCAAATGAAAAAGAAGATTGTACCCATTGTATTTGCCTTACTGTTTATCACAGCTTCTGAAAAGGCTGCAGCATGGGGCAAAACCGGGCATGAATTAGTGGGTAAGATTGCCTATCATTTTTTAGATGATTCCACCAGGCAACTGGTACTGAATTTCCTGGGAAACTTAAGTTTTGAAGAAGCTGCCAACTGGATGGATGACAGCAGGAGCAATACTTACTATAACTATATGCGGACCTGGCATTACCTTGATATGGATAAGGGAATGAAATATACCCCCTCAAGTGAAAGGAATATCCTTACGGTATTGCATTCGGCCATTGTAGAACTAAGGCAGCATAATACCATTAAAAGAAAAGATGTAAAAAGGGATTTGTTACTGATATTTCATTTGGTTGGGGACTTGCACCAGCCGTTGCATTGCGGCTATTCTATAGATAAGGGCGGAAATACAATACAAATAAATTCTTCTTTTGTTTCCGGCAACCTTCATAGTGTGTGGGATACCCAAATACTGGAATATAAAAGCATTAACATGGATTCCTGCCTGGCATTATACAATACATGGGACAGCAGCACCGTGGCAGATCTTGTAAAAATTGACGAATTAAAATGGATGTACCAGTCCCGTTCTTTATTAGATACAGTATATAGTTTCCAGGACAATTATTTGGATAAAAACTATATCGACAACAATGCGATGGTAATAAAAAAACAATTATTAATTGCCGGTATTCGTTTGGCAGCTGTGATAAAAGAGGCATTCAAAAAATAATCCCTCCCCCCCGGTAAATTAAATACAAGCAGGTTTCATTTTTTATTTATTACTGTCCAAATAATAAGTAATTGCAGATGCAGCTTTTTCGGCCAGCAGCAGCCCTGCATCTTGCATAGCTTCCATTTCAGTATATATATTCCCTACAATACTTTTTACAAATAAAAAGCCCATTTCGTTTAGCTGCTGTTCATCAACGTTAGCAACTCCACACAAGGCAATAACAGGAATATTATTTTGCCTGCCCAATGATGCAATATGCTCTACCACTTTTCCCTTATTGCTTTGATTATCTAATTTCCCTTCGCCGGTAATGATCAGGTGGGTGTCTTTTAATTGTTCTTGTATCCCACTGGCTGCTACTACCAGTTGTGCACCTTGTATTATTTCTATATCAAAGTACGCCATCAAGCCAGCGGCAGCACCACCTGCGGCACCTGCTCCTGCAAAGTTTGCAATATCTTTTGCTGTTTGCGATTTTACTACGGCAGCAAATTGCTGAAGCCCATCATCCAAAATTTTTATTGCATTTTCATCAGCGCCTTTTTGAGCTGCATAAATTCTTGCGGCACCTTCTGCACCATACAAAACATTTTGTACATCGCAGGCAATGGTAAAATGAATGGCTGGAATAATTGTTGGTGAAATGATACTTTTAATATGCTGCAAATTTTCACCAACAGGAGATAAATTATTTTCACTGTTATCTAAAAGTATAAATCCCAGGGCAGCAAGAATACCGATACCGGCATCATTGGTGGCACTGCCGCCTAATCCAAGAATAATTTTTTCGGCACCTTTTGCAATGGCGTGCTGTATCAATAATCCTGTGCCGTAAGTTGAAGTATGCATTGGGTTCCTCTCCTGCATGGTCAATAGTTGCAGGCCACTTGCTGTGGCCAGTTCAACAATGGCAGTTTTATTTTTTTCATCCCATTGATAACGGGAATTGACAGAACGCATCAGCGGATCAACTGTGTTGCAGGAAACTGTTTGTGTATGCAAATAATGTTGAAGCACTTCAGCAAAACCATCGCCGCCATCCGCCATCGGAAATAATAAAATTTCAACTGTATTATCTACCTGCAAAATACCTGCTGCAATACTTTTGCAAGCCTGCATACTGGTAAGGCTGCCTTTAAATTTATCCGGCGCAATAATTATTTTCATTTTATTTTTTGGTAATAAAATAAATCAGCCACTCACTACATTTTGTAGTGAACCTTTTATAAAAGCCTGAATATTTTCCAGTGTTGTCTGCATTATCCTTCCTCTGGCTTCTACTGACATCCATGCATTGTGTGGAGTAATGATACAATTAGACAAACCAATTAATGGATTGTTTTCCTGCGGCGGTTCTGTACTCAATACATCCAGTGCGGCACCTGAAATTTTTTTTTGCTGCAGTGCCTGGGCCAGATCTTTTTCATTTATTAAAAGCCCTCTTGCTGTATTGATTAAAAAAGAAGAAGGCTTCATCAACCCCAACAACTCTTTGTTTACAAATGATGCATTGTCTTTTGTAAGCGGACAATGCAGGGAAATAAAATCGCTTTGAATAAACAATTCATGCAGGCTTACTTTTTTTGCAGCCAGTACTTCTTCTCTGCCACCAAAATAAATTACCTGCATCCCAAAAGCTTGTGCAATCAATGCCACCTGTTTGCCAATTTTGCCAAGCCCGATTATGCCCAGCACTTTATCTTTTAATTCAATGATGGGGTGCAGGCTGTAGCACCAATGCCTTGCTTTATACCAATCACCATCCTGTACACTTGCCGCATTAATACCCACTTGGTTGGTTAATTGGAGCAGCAAAGAAAAAGTATGCTGTGCTACAGAGTAAGTGCCATAGCCAGGAACATTACAAACAGCGATGCCATTAATTTTTGCAGCCGCTATATCTACATTGTTGTACCCGGTGGCAGTAACAGCAATCAGTTTTAAACTGGAAGCAGCATTGATTATATCGGCATTGATAATCGTTTTGTTGGTTACAATTACATCGGCATGATAACATCTTGCAATGGTTTCAATTGCTGCGGTACGGTCATAATACTGCAGGTTGCCCATTGCCTCAAACCCTTTCCAGCTGAGGTCTCCGGGGTTGAGTGTGTAACCGTCTGTAATTACAATTTCCATTTTTTAATTCCCAATTTTATATTCAACTTTATCCGTAATACCCTGCCAGCTGTCAGTACGAAAAGGCACTGCCGGAAAACCTTCTTTATTAAATAAATTATTTTCTCCGGCATCATCTGCCCAGCCAAAACGCACTGCTGCCGGTGATGTTACTTCATCCGCAAATACAATCACTGTATTGTCTTTTATAAATGCTTTGGCATAATAAAAATTTTTATCAGCCCCTGCAATTTCAAATCCCTGCAGGTAACCATATTTATTTTTCGCCATCAGTCCACTGCCGGTGTGGGTAAACGTTAGTACAATTTTATCAGCGGCTGTTTTCATGGATTGATACATCGGGCCGCTGTATTCATTTGTTTTTCCATAGTTTTTATTCAATGCAATGGCTGCAAGCCGCTTACCTACATCCTGTTTATTTTTTGGATGAATATCCTTTGCTTCACCAATATCGGTAGTAACTGACATGCCGGTATTGGGTAATGATAAAGTCATTGTTTGTGCTTCTCTCAACTCGGCCCATTGGCTCCCTTTTTTACTGTCGCCATTGTTGGCATTAAAGCTGGCTAACTGCACAAAATAAAATGGAAAATCTCCAAGTGCCCAGCGCCTGCGCCAGTCCGTTATCATCAATGGCAATGCTTTCCTGTATTGAAAAGCCCTGTATTCATTTGCTTCACCCTGGTACCAGATAGCACCTTTGATGGCAAAGGGTGTTAAGGGACTTATCATTCCATTTGACAATAAAGTTGGATAACTGTTAGGTACTATTGCTACTGTTGAAGAAGATGCAATGGCCACCTGGTATTGCCAGTTGCCCACCAATGAAATGATATTATCTGCAATGGTAATTTTCAAATCAGCAGCATCGCCCCAAATGCCGCCGCCACCGCCGGTATCCAATATCCTTATGGCGATTACATTATTACCCTCTTTTAAAATACCTGCCGGTACGGTATATTTTCTTTTTGCATTGTAAGTGTTAGTACTGCCAATTTTTATTCCGTTAATATATGTTTCATCTGCATCATCAATCATGGCCAGTTCCAGTGTTGCTTCTTTGCCAGCAGCTGCTGCATTGAGCACAATTGTTTTTCTGTACCAAACCACGCCATCAAAATCGTTCAGCGACTGCTCTTCCCAAAACTTCGGTGCCAGCATCACCGGCCAGTGTCTGTCATCGTACGCAGGTTCTTTCCATTGTGATATCACCGCTTCTGTTTGCTCTTTGTTTCCCTGCAGTTTGTCAATTTTTTGCTTTAATAATGCCATCTTTTTTTGTGCCAGTGCTGCAAGGTCAATTGCTGGCATAGCGGCAATCATATTTTTAAATTCATCGCTGTTTTCAAATGCCTCCCTGCTTGTCCATGTCTCTACATTGGTGGCACCCCAGGACGAATTGATAAGGCCAATGGGGATTCCTGTTTCTTTCACTATTGTTCTTGCAAAAAAATAACCCACTGCTGTAAAATCGCCTGCAGTGGCAGAGCTGCACACATTCCATTCTCCGGCGTTAAGATCCTCCTGTGGCACCGCTGCAATTGTTTTGGGAACCATGAAATGACGGATCATTGGATAATTGGCATTCGCTTTTTCATACTCTGCATTGGTACAGTTTTTTACTATCCACTCCATGTTCGACTGGCCGGAACAAACCCATACATCACCCACTAAAATATTTTTCAGGATGATTGTATTTTTTGCTTTTATGTTTAGTTCAAAAGGCCCGCCTGCGGCAACGGCATCCAGCAAAATTTTCCATTTACCATTTTTATCAGCCCTCACCATTTTTGTTTGCCCATTAAATTGAACAGTAATTTTTTCCCTTGCATCTGCCCATCCCCAAACGGGTATCAGCTGGTTTCTTTGCAACACCATGTTGTCACTAAAAAGCCTGGGCAATTTTACATTCGCAAAAATTAATTGCTGCATTAAAAATGCCATTACAATAACAATTGTTTTTTTCATATTCAGCCCTATATTTTTATTGAAATTAAATAGTGTACTGCACAATTTATAGACTAAATAAAGAATTGTCATTTTTTTTTCTGCTACAAAAAAACAACGTAATTTACTTTAACGAAAAATACAATTGCAAAAACCAACACAGATATGAAAAAGAAAAAACAAACCGCTTCCCCAGCCAGTAATTCAAGAAGGGATTTTATTAAAAACAGTTTGATTACAGCTGCAGGTTTTATGATACTGCCCCGGCATGTACTGGGCGGTAAAGGCTTTACAGCACCCAGTGACAGGTTGCTGATAGCAGGTATTGGCGTGGGAGGAAAAGGGGAAAGTGATATTGCCAATTTTTTCAAAAGTGGTAAAGCAGACATTGCTTTTTTATGCGACGTAGATGACAGGCAGGCAGCGAAAAGCAGGGCCAGTTTTCCCAAAGCAATATATTATAAAGACTACCGGGAGATGCTGGACAAAGAACATAAAAATATCGATGCCGTATCTGTTTCCACACCTGACCACAACCATGCAGTGCAGGCAATGGCTGCCATGCAGCTGGGCAAACATGTGTATGTACAAAAACCATTGACACATGATATTTACGAAGCCCGGATGCTGACCGAAGCTGCAGTAAAATATAAAGTGGTAACGCAGATGGGTAACCAGGGTGCTTCAGGTGATGGCGTACGCCAACTGAGAGAATGGTACAATGCCGGTATCATTGGCAAAGTGCATAATGTGTATATATGGACAGACAGGCCGGTGTGGCCGCAGGGTGTTCCCTGGCCCGGCAAACAGTCACCAGTACCTGCAGAACTGGACTGGAACTTATGGCTGGGCACAGCTCCGCAAAAAGAATATGTGGATGATATTGTACCATTCAACTGGCGTGGCTGGTGGGACTATGGTACCGGCGCCATCGGCGATATGGGTTGTCATTTAATAGAAGCGCCTTTTCGTGTGCTGGGGCTGGGTTATCCAACAGAAGCCACCTGCAGTGTAAGCAGTGTTTACACCGGCCCATTTCATCGTGGGTACTTTCCCGAGAGTGCACCCGCTGCATCGCAGATAACCCTGAAATTTTTAGACAGTGCAACCAACAACCCAATTCATATCCATTGGAGCGATGGCGGCATACAACCGGAACGCCCCGATGAATTGGGTGCCAATGAAATGATGGGTGATGGTGGCAACGGTGTAATATTTGTTGGCAGCAAAGGAAAAATGATGTGCAGTACTTACGGCGCAAACCCAAGGCTGCTGCCACTTTCAAAGAACCAGGAAATAAAACTTCCGGTAACAATACCAAGGGTAGTGGGTGGTTCTGATGGCCACTATGCACAGTGGGTGGAAGCCTGCATAGCCGGGTACAACAGCAAAGAAACAAAAGCACTTAGCTCTCCTTTTGAGATTGCAGGGCCACTCACAGAAACGATCTTAATGGGTAACCTTGCTATCCGTAGTTATGATATCCGGAAGCCACAAATAAAAGATCCAAACAAATTTGATTATCCCGGCAGGGGCATCAAACTGTTGTGGGATGGGCCCAATATGAAGGTGACCAATTTTGATGCTGCCAATGCGTTTGTAAAAAGAAAATACCGGGATGGATGGAGCCTGGGTATCTAGGTTCGGGACGCTCTAAGCGACCTGAACCATGTTTTAAATAACAACAACGATTAAAAATGTTTTACCCCCAAACAAAAAAGAAGAACTGGATGAATACGAAACCAGGAACCAGATTAAGAATGAAACAGTACGGCTTCGATGTGTGAGATTGAAAAAAAAGTAACTGGCTATTTTAAGCAGGAGTAATTTATATCAGAATTAAACTTTCGTCAATGCAGTCTTCTGTAGTTTATTTGCGAAAGTATTTAATTGTACTTTCGCAAATATAAGAGTTAATTGCAAGCTGGGTTCCGTACTAAAATAGTGGTTTTAAATTTCAAGTTTTCTACTCAATAAATTCGTTGCGGTTTTCTGTTTTGACAACAGCTTCTTCATCAGGGCAAGTTTGTTACAGCCTTTGTTTTTGCGGTGTGTTTTGGTTGGACATGGTAACTTTTTGCGGTTGCCAACGGTTTCTAAGTTTTGTTGCAGTTACTTCTTTTCAGTTTTTGTTGTCTCTGTTTTGTTGTTGTGGGGTTGAACAATGGTTGAAGCCTCTACCCTTTTCGCTTTCAGCGGCTCGTACTTTTTATGTTTGCTGTTTTAATTTCATGCCGCAGGTTGTAGCGCATTTTTTTCAATGGCCGCTTTTTTAGGGCGGTTTGGTTTTCTGCTTTTT
>JANMJU010000174.1:0-58568 GCA_031371545.1 Chitinophagaceae bacterium | reverse complement strand
TGGTATGCACAACCTGGTGCAGGCACACCGCTTACTGCAATGGGCCGATATGATCGCTGCTATTTCTTTTGATGCATTTGATTGTGTGCAGGGGCCGCTGCATGAAAAGATACATTCCATCCGGCCGCACAAAGGGCAGGTAGATACGGCTAAAAAAATAACTGAATTATTAAGCTGCAGCGCTATACTGGCACAAAAAAAATCACAGGTGCAGGATCCTTATTCTTTCCGCTGTGTGCCACAGGTGCATGGTGCCACAAGGGATACATTTGATTATGTGCTGAGTGTTTTTATAAAAGAAATTAATTCGGTTACTGACAACCCTAATATTTTTCCTGAAGATGATTTGATTGTAAGCGGTGGTAATTTTCATGGACAACCTTTGGCATTGACTTTGGATTTTTTGGCCATTGCTATGAGTGAGCTGGCTAATATTTCTGAACGAAGAACTTACCAGCTGATCAGCGGCCAGCATGGCCTGCCTTTGTTTTTAGTAAAGCAGCCGGGGCTTCACTCCGGCTTTATGATACCGCAATACACAGCCGCCGGCATAGTAAGTGAAAACAAACAATTGTGTACTCCATCCAGTATAGATTCAATTTCCAGCAGCAATAATCAGGAAGACCATGTGAGCATGGGCGCCAATGCAGCAACCAAATGTAAACGGGTAATTGATAATGTAGAAAAAGTGTTGGCAATTGAATTGCTGACAGCGGCACAGGCACTGGAATTCCGCAGGCCATTGAAAAGTTCACCGATTATTGAAAATGTTATTGCGGCTTTCAGAAAAGAAGTTTCGTTTAATGAAGCCGACAGGATATTGAGGGATGATATGGTGAAGGCGATTGAGTTTATTAAAACTTATTCTATTTGAAAAATCCTGTCATTAAATAATAACCCTGATCGGTCTTTCACTTCAGTTTAATAAAAAATTGCTGTAAGTTTTTGCACATATCCAATTGTTCAGATAATTAAATTTCCCCATTTATACTAATTGCTCCCTTTTTGCGTTACTGTAAAACGCTTCTTGGTACAAAGCGGATTTGGTGAACCGAAACTATGTGAAAGCTTCATGCTCTCTTTAGCCACTATCGGCATTAAACCTCTTTTTCCCCCTAAGCAAATTATTCAGTAATTATTTTGTTGTAAAAAAAGCTGCTGCATTTTTTATTTCATATTTCACGGTACGATAATGAATTTAAGATCCTGTAACAAAAACCATCAGCCTCACTTTGTGTGGGTAGCCTTATTGCTTTTTATAAGCACCATGGCGTACGGCCAGCCTGTTGCAAGATTTACAAGTAATACGATTAGCGGATGTGCACCTATCCTCGTAAATTTTTCAGATCAGTCAACCGGTAACCCAACCGAATGGAAATGGGATCTTGGCAATGGCACTGTTTCTTATTTGCAAAATCCTTCAGTTACTTATTTTAACCCCGGTCTTTACGCAATTAAATTAATTGTAAAAACAGCTGACGCAACAGACTCTGTTGTGAAAATAAATTACCTCACTGTGAATGGGGCACCTTCTGTTGATTTTACTGCATCACAAAATATTGGATGTAATTTGTTATCCGTAAATTTTACGGATCAAAGTATTTCCAATACTGGTAATATCAGTTCCTGGCAATGGGATTTTGGCGATGGTGTATTGTCAACTGCTGCAAATCCTTCGCATACTTATAACCAGATTGGCAATTACAATGTAAGTCTGAAAGCCAGCAACAGTAATGGTTGTACAGCCAACATACTAAAAGCAGCTTACATAAAACTGAATGGTATTAAAGCAGGGTTTACGAATGCTGTTTCTCACAAATGCACCCCCACCAAAATTATATTTCAAAACACAACCACGGGAAATGGCGCTATACAGCATAAATGGTTTTTTGGCAATGGAGATTCATCCACTGCTGTAAACCCGGTTTATACATATCCAGCATGTGGAAATTATACTGTCAAATTATTAGTAAGCAATCAATATGGCTGTATTGATTCTTCCATAAAAAATATAACTGTGGATGCGGCAGTGAACGCTTCATTTGCTGCAGATATCACTACCGGTTGCAAGACACCTGTTGCTGTACATTTTACCAGCCAGGTTTTAAATGGCAATACCTACTCCTGGAGTTTTGGTGACAGTACACCTGCTGCAATACCTAACCCGGTTCATCAATTTAATGATACCGGAAGCTATACTGTAAAACTGATCATAAAAAATATAAATGGTTGTGTAGATTCGGTAAAAAAAACAAACTATATCAAAATACAAAAACCTTTTGTATCCTTTGATAATTTACCAGACAGCGGTTGCCTTCCATTGAATAAACAATTCTCTGTATCCTTAACCGGGGCAGACAGCATTGTAAATTACCAGTGGGATTTTGGTGATGGGACTATTTCCAATAGTCCAACGCCGGCACACAGTTTTATTACACAAGGGTATCATACTATATCGCTGATGCTGCAGTCTGCTGCAGGTTGCAGGGATACCGTTACCATGGCAAATGCCGTGAAGGTAAACAGTAAACCTGTTGGTAATTTTTCTGCAGATATAAGAAATACCTGTGCCCGGACTCAAATAAGTTTTACCGATCTTTCTTCAGGGAGTGCTACCGAATGGCAATGGTATTTTGGTGATAATTCACAATCGGCTGATCAGCATCCCAAGCATGTATTTACCGATACTGGTTTTATGAAAGTGCAGTTAATGGTATTTAACGGCGGTTGTGTGGATACGGTAAAAAAAGAAAAATATATTTATATCAAACCTGCAGTGGCAAAGTTCAGGTATAATTTTACCTGTGCCAGTCCCTTCACTTTTTCATTCAATAATTTTTCTATCGGAGCAGAAAGATGGTTATGGAATTTTGGTGACGGCAATACTTCCACACAGTTAAATCCGGTGCATACTTACAGCGATACTGGCCTTTACACTGTTTCTCTCACAGCATTTAATCAAACAACTGGCTGCGATTTTTACCAGTCAAAAAAGACAAAGGTTGTAAAATTACAAGCCAATTTTTTTGCTTCAGATACGGTGTTGTGCAAAGGAAAAGAAACCAGGTTTACATCTACGTTGGGTTCTAATGAAGTTACCCGTTTTATATGGGATTTTGGTGATGGTAATACTGAAAATACCCGTGAAAATACGGTAACCCATCTTTATGAGCAGCCAGGTACTTACAGCCTAAGACTGATTATTATCAACCTGATCAACTGCCGGGATTCTATTATAAAACAAGGCTACATAAGAGTGAATGGCCCGACAGCAAATTTTGGGACATCCATTACCGGTACCTGCGCCAATTCTGCATTTGTATTCAGCGACAGTTCACTCACAGATGGCATTAATGCAATACAAAAATGGCAATGGAATTATGGGGACGGCCTTATAGAAACATTGCTGGCGCCACCATTTACACATGTGTATAATAACCGTGGAAATTATATAGTGAGTTTGAAAGTGACAGATATGAAGGGTTGTGCAGATTCATTTCAACTTGCCTCAGCAGTAAACATCAAGAAACTTAATCCTTTGTTTTATGCGTATGATACTGTTGCCTGTACCAATAAGCAAGTGGCATTTGTAGCACCTTATGCTGAGGCTGGCATTACCTATCGCTGGGATTTTGGAGATGGCGGCAGTGCTGCCATACAATCGCCAAAGCATAGTTATCTTACAGAAGGAAGGTTCACTGTAAAGATGATTATCAGTCATATTTTTGGATGTACAGATTCAAGTGTTCACAGCAGTTATATTAATATTACTAACCCGGTGGCAAAGTTCAGCATGAGTGATTCATTCAGAACCTGTCCGCCATTGGTGATACAGTTTACCAATAACTCTGTTAATGCTATTGATGAACTCTGGGACTTTGGGGATGGTACTTCTACTAATACTCACAGTCCATCTCATTTCTATTCTTACCCGGGAATATACATAGCAACTTTAACTGTAAATGGCCGTGGCGGCTGTTCCAGTAAAATGCAAAAACAGATCATTGTAAAAGGGCCAAAGGGAACATTGAGTTATGATCTGCTTACTTTATGCAAGCCGCAAATAGTTACTTTTAAAGCACATACTGTTGATGCTGTCTCTTATATTTGGGACTTCAATGATGGAACGACTGTTATCAGTTCTGATACAATTATATCACACCGCTACAGCAACCCGGGAAAATTTATTCCTAAATTAATGCTGGCAGATGATATTGGCTGCAAGGTGCCGGTGAATGGAACTGATACGATTGACATTGTAAATCTTTCAGTAAAATTTAATTTCCCCGGCAATTCAGTTTGCGGTAATGATCCTGTTACTTTCAGTAATACCACTATCAGCAGCGACAGCATAACAAATTACTACTGGAATTTTGGTGATAGTACTTATGCCGGCAATGTGATTAATCCTTTGCATGAATATGCTGCACCAGGTGCTTTTTATCCTTCATTGAAGGTGAGAACACAAAGCGGATGTATTGATAGTTTCTATTCAGCTTTGCCTGTAAAAATTGCAGCTGTGCCAAATGTAAGTATGCAATCTGTTGCTAATGGTTGTGCACCGCTTACTGAAACTTTTGCCAGCACAGTAAATATTTCTGATGTTTCCGGTATCCGCTGGCACTGGGATTTTGGAAATGGGAATAGCTCTGTGCTACAGAATCCACAGCCGCAAATTTATACAACTGCAGGAACTTATACTGTAACGATGATTGCTATCAACAATGCCGGTTGTAAAAAAATAATTACTAAAAATATTGAAGCATATCCATTGCCTGCACTTGCAGTAACAGGTGGGGGGGTAATTTGTAAAGGAACCAATACTAATCTTGTTGCCAGTGGCGGCGACAGTTATTCATGGACTCCCTCTGCCGGTTTAAGTTGTACCAATTGTGCCTCTCCGTTAGTGAGTCCTCAATCAACCACTAACTACCTGGTTACAACTGTAAATGCCAATGGCTGTATAGCAAAAGATTCTGTAACCGTGAAAGTGGTATTGCCATTTAAAATGAATTATATAAAGCAGGCAAAATTGTGTGCCGGTGAATCAATAAAATTATCAGCTGGTGGTGCCGGTACTTATGAATGGTGGCCTAAGGATGGCTTAAGTAATATTCATTCCGCTGCACCTGTGGCTAAGCCGGAGAATAATATTACCTATAGGGTAATTGGTACAGATGAAAAGGGTTGCTTTAAAGATACCGGTTATGTTACGGTAAGTGTAAATGCTTTACCACTAGTAGATGCAGGGGAGGATAAAAAAATTACTGCCGGATCGCCGATTGATTTGATACCAACTGTTTCAACTGATGCGATAGCAGTAAACTGGTCGCCAACAAGTGGCCTTTTCAGGAGTAGTGGCAATGCTATTACGGTAAAACCATTAGTGAATACAGAATATAAAGTTGAAGTGAAAAATGCAGCCGGCTGTATAGCAAGTGATAAAGTAAATGTTACTGTTATCAATGCAGGTGGAGATGTATTTATACCCAATACTTTTTCTCCAAATGGTGATGGAAGCAATGATGTATTTTATCCAAGGGCAGCAGGTAGTATAAAAATAAACCGCTTCAAAATATTTAATAGGGCTGGTGTAGCTGTTTATGAAAAAATAAATTTTTATACCAACGATGCAGCAGGTGGATGGGATGGAAACTTTAAAGGAACCAGGCTTGCTTCGGATGTTTTTGTTTATGCAATAGAAATTGTTGATGCAGATGGAAAGCCGTCTACTGTTACAGGTAATGTGGCACTGCTGCGGTAAATGCTAAGCATAGCATTTATTAAATGTGCGGCAGGCAATTTATTTTTTACTGAAATGATTTTTGTTATAATAAATTACTAATTTACAGTTGTAACAAAATTCGAAATTTTAAACAGTAAAAAATATCGAGACTACTTACACCTCTGAAACCATCCAATACCATCGAAGAACAACCATGTTAAAAATCATGGAAAGGTCTATGAAAAACCTCCCGTAAGGAGGTTTTTTATTTTTGTGATAACAAGTGTTGTTTGTTTTACAGCCATACCAAATATCTCAGCAGTTTATTATTGCATGTCGTTTTCCTGGATGGCATCTGCTTTTTTAGTGTAGATATTCAGGTGTACTTCCCAGCCATTGTAGTTACTGATCAGCTCTACTTCTGCCACTAAATTTTTATACAGTTTGTCATTTGTTTTCAACCTTAATGAGCTTACTGTAAACCTTACGTTTTGATCATCTTTTTCTAATTCACCTACAAAACTGTTGCCCGTTGCATCCGGCATTTTCAACTTTGTTTTTTTTACCAGGCCAAAAGTTTTTTTATACATTTTCACAGCATCATTATAGCTGTCTCCTGCATAGGTGGCGGCCTGCCAGCTTGCAGAATTGTCTTCTACTGAATGGTATCTTGTAATACTGCAGCCAACGGCACCGGGTAAACATACTTTTGATTTGTAAGTATCGGCATCTGCTTCGGCAGGTAATTTTTCACCCTGGATATTAACGAAGTTATTCCGGAAGTCTGCTGCTATTTTATTGATGGCATCAGCAAAAGCATTGTCTTGCGAAGCTGGTTTTAAAGTTTGTGCCACACTAAATAATACTGCTACAGAAAATGTAATTAAGAGAAATGTTTTTTTCATAGATGAAAATTTATCTGCAATAATAAAACAATGCAATGAGTTCACAATCGCTTTTAGCTATCTTCTAAATTTTTTTAAAAGAAATATTCAATACTTTTATTGAAAATAAATTTATGACAAATAGAAAACCTGTTGTGATCATTTGCATGGCTGCTTTGCTTTTTTTTAGTGCCGCAGTTTCTGCACAAACTTCAAAAAATAAATATTTTAATGCCAGCTCTCCACAAAATGTGAGTGATAAAAACTATGGCAGCGTTACCGTTACTGCAGATAAACAAACGGTGGTGATTGGTACTGTCATGGCTTCCGGTGAAAATGTAAAGGGCCTCAACATCCAGATTAATAATGGATTTGTTTTTAAACTGGCTCCAGCACAAACTGGCTCTATTCTCAATTATGTAGGCTCCACTTTAAATATCGTTTTACAACCTGGGGATAAAGCTAAAATAGATTTTGTGGTGCCGGCAAAAGGAGTTGCAGCAAGACAAATTTATGTGGCGGGAGAAATAATTGATTAAGTGATACCAGATAAAACTATGTAATGAAAATAGCGTCTGTTAACGAATTGAAAGTGGAACTGAATAACCTGCCTGCTGCTGAATTGGTGGAAATATGCGTTCGTCTTACAAAGTATAAAAAAGATAATAAGGAACTGCTCAATTACCTGCTCTTTCAATCGTATGATGAACATGGTTATGTCAATTCTGTTAAAGAAGAGATCACTGAAGCATTTACGGAAGTGAACAGGAGCAACCTGTATTTTGCAAAAAAAACAATCCGAAAAATTTTACGGATTGCAAATAAGTATATAAAGCATACCGGGTCAAAACAGGTGGAGATAGAATTGCTGCTGCACTTCTGCATCGTTTTAAAAGGATCGGGGATAGTAATTGAAAAGAATACAGCGCTCAATAATCTTTATCATGCACAAATAAAAAAAATTGAAAAGACGATAGCCACACTGCATGAAGACCTGCAATATGACTACCGTAAGGAATTGGATAAATTAACGGGATAAAATTTATTTCTTGAAATTTCCTTTAAAGCTTGCCTTAAATTTTTCAAAGTCAGGAAGAGATACATGCTGTACATAAGGGTTATCAGGATGATGGCTGATATACTCCTGGTGATAATCTTCGCCAGGATAAAACTTTGTAAAAGCTACTACTTCGGTTACAATTTTATCACTGTACCTTTTCTCATCTGTCAGTTTTTTTATAGCTGCTTCAATAATTTTTTTTTCTGAATCATTTCTGTAAAAAGCAATGGAACGGTATTCGGTACCGGCATCATTGCCCTGCCTGTTTAAAGTCGTTGGATCCTGGCTGGCAAAGAATGCATTTACCAGTGTTTCATAGCTGATTTTAGATGGGTCATAATATACCTGAACAGTTTCTGCATGACCGGTACTGCCACCTGCTACTTCTTCATAACTTGGGTTAACAGCAGTTCCTCCTGCATAGCCTGAAACTGCATCTCTTACTCCAACCAAACTTTGGAAAACAATTTCGGAATGCCAAAAACATCCCTCTGCAAATGTGGCTACGGCTTCATTTGCTGTTGCAGGGGCTGTAGCTAAGGCTACAGGAATATTTGTTTGCTTGTTTTGTGTTTGTGCACAGGAACAAAATAATGTTGCGGCAAGAATGGATGTAAATAAATATTTCATGATTTTTTTTATTAATAAACGAATAGCAAATCATTACAGTTTTGGAGCAGATGTTAAAAAAGACACAATGAAGGTGAAAAATTATATCAAAATTAATTTCTAAAAGAAAAGATGCAGTTAAAATAACAATGCTGCTATGAAATTGTTGAATGCATAAGAAAAACAATGATAAATAAATTTATGCAATAAAAATTACTACTTTACAAACTAAATATAAAATAGAAAACCCATCATGGAATTAGCAACACAATTTGAAAAAGCAACGGCCAGCAGCAAAACATTAGCACAAAAACCAGACAATGAAACCTTGCTGAAATTATATTCCCTTTACAAACAATCCACTGATGGCGATGTATCTGGAGAAGCGCCATCCAACCCATTTGATTTTGTGGCCAAGGCAAAATACAATGCGTGGGAAGAACAAAAAGGTAAATCAAAAGAAGCAGCCATGCAGGAGTATATTGACCTGGTTACAAAATTAAAAGGCTGATATTTTTTTGAGTAAAGTTCATTCCTGCAACAGTATTATTTTGCCATATAATCTTTGTGGTTTGTATATCTTGCAGCCCAAATTATATTGTAATGCCTGTAAATAAAAACGCTGCTGTTGGGTTCATTTTTGTTACGCTTTTAATTGATATTATTGGCTTTGGTATTATCATCCCGGTAATGCCCCGTTTAATTTCAGAACTGAAACATGTTGATATCAGTGGGGCTTCCAAATATGGAAGCTGGCTTATGTTTGTGTACGCTTTTATGCAGTTTTTATGTGCGCCATTTTTTGGCAGCCTCAGCGATAAATTTGGCCGCAGGCCGGTATTGCTTTTTTCATTACTAGGTTTTGGTATCGATTATTTATTTCTTGCGCTGGCACCCAGTTATGAGTGGTTGTTTGTGGGCAGGGTTATCAGCGGTATCACCGGAGCCAGCATCACCACTGGGTTTGCCTACATTGCAGATGTGAGCAGCCCGGAGAACAGGGCAAAGAATTTTGGAATGGTCGGTGCTGCATTTGGTTTAGGTTTTATCATTGGCCCTGTGTTAGGTGGTTTGCTTGGCCATCTCGGTCCACGTATTCCTTTTTATGCCGCCGCTGCTTTAGCTCTGCTCAATTGTTTGTATGGCTATTTTGTTTTGCCGGAATCATTGTCTAAAGAAAACCGCCGGGAGTTTGATTGGAAAAGAACCAATCCGCTCACTTCACTTTTGCGGTTAAAAAAATACCCTGCTGTAGGTGGATTGGTAATTGCTATCGGGTTAGTGTACCTGGCTTCACATGCAGTACAGAGCAACTGGAGTTATTTTACCATGTACCGTTTTAAGTGGGATGAAAAAATGGTGGGTATTTCATTGGGTGTAGTAGGAGTATTGGTGGCCATTGTACAAGGCGGTCTCACAAGATTTATCAATCCTAAACTGGGCAACGAAAAAAGTATTTACTTTGGGTTGTTGTTATATACTATAGGCATGTTTCTGTTTGGCATAGCCAATCAAGGCTGGATGATGTTTATTTTTTTGGTGCCCTATTGTTTTGGAGGTATTGCCCAGCCAGCATTACAGTCTGTAATGGCAGGGCAAGTTCCATCCAACGAACAGGGACAATTGCAGGGAGCATTAACAAGCCTGCAAAGTGCCTGTGCCATAATAGGCCCCTTGCTGATGAACAATTTGTTCTTTTATTTTTCACACAGTAATGCACCAATATATTTACCTGGCGCACCTTTTCTTTTGGGAAGCTTGCTGTTGTTTTCTGCCTTTGCAGTTGCGTACAGGAGCCTGCATGTAAAGAAGCGGCTTGGGTAAAATTTTTTAGTCAGATAGGTTTGCAGAATATTATTCAATCTTTACAGATTTATTTACTTCTTATTAAAAAGTATTCCGTGTCAATTTTGAATATGCCAGCTCAATATTAGATTACTTCCTGCGTTATTAGTTCATTGCATTAACCCATTACAATGGATAAAAAAAAGAATACCGAATCAGCTTCTAACTATAATGACCTGGAGAAAAAGTCAGTCATGGAATTGATCTCTGGAATCAGCCAGGAGGATTTCACTATTGCCCAGGTTGTAAAGGAATCTTTGCAGCAGATAGAAAAACTGGTGACAGCAGCCTTAGAAAAAATGAAAGCAGGCGGCAGGTTATTTTACATTGGTGCAGGTACCAGCGGAAGGCTGGGGATCTTAGATGCTTCTGAAATTCCCCCCACTTTTGGAGTAAGCCATGATAGTGTGATTGGGCTGATAGCAGGCGGCGATATTGCTATTCGTAAAGCGGTTGAGTTTGCTGAAGATGACAACACTCAGGCCTGGAAAGACCTTGCAGCTTTTTCTATTAATGAAAAAGATTTTTTAGTGGGTATCGCCGCCTCCGGCGAAACGCCTTATGTATTGGGTGGAATTGCTGCAGCTAAAAAAAATGGTATCAGTACCGGTTGTATTGTATGCAATGCAGGCAGCAGCATAGCAAAAGCTGCGGATTATCCAATCGAATTGCAAACAGGCCCTGAATTTGTAACCGGCAGCACCCGTATGAAAGCCGGCACAGCCCAAAAAATGGTGCTGAACATGATTTCCACTTCGTTAATGATACAATTGGGAAAAGTAAAGGGAAATAAAATGATAGAAATGCAGCTATCCAATAAAAAATTGTGGCACCGGGCTACCGGCATTCTTACACAGGAACTGGGCATAAGCCGGGAAGCAGCAGAAGAACTGATAGAAAAACACCAAAGTGTAAAAAAAGCCATCAAAACATTTCAAATGCAAAACCCAAAGTAACCGCATTTTCCTCAACATCTTTATAATTTCTTCCTCTGCAGAACAGGCATTTTTCTTTAAAAACAACTTTAGTTGAACAAAGTAAAAGTTTGCATTCCCTGGTAATTTACCGGGAAACTGATAAATACATTTGCCTTCCCCACTTTTATTGATCCGGTGATTTTTACTAATACCTGGTTTCTTAAAACAGCATTCAACCCATTTTTAAAAAGATTCTTCATGTCCACATCCATTTTTAGGGGGATACTGAATTCCTCTTTCCGGGGTATAGTAATTTGATATTCCTGAGCTGTATGCCCCATGTAAACATCATTGATAAAAATATCCAAATATGTACTTTTTAATTGCAAACCGTAGCCGTTGGGATTGTAATAAACCATGTCCATTTTTACTGCAGAAGAAGAAAATCCCAGCTTCTCAATACTGAAGTTTTTAAAATCTCGGTACTCCAATGCCTTAGGGGTGCTGCAGGAAAACGGTAATATTGTCAGTAAACTGAGAAAAGTAAATAAACTAAGTTTTGTTGAACGCATTGTTGGGAGGGGGGTTGGTGAATCTATGGCAAGATAAGCAGATGCTGCCAAAAGTAAAAATGGCAAGGGATAAGTTTTCTACTAAAATAATTAGCTTTTTAAATTTTTCATAGGTAAAGAAAAGAGATTTTAATCAGCTAATTTAATGATAATAAAATAAAATTATTATTTATTTGAAATACATTTATTTATAAAATTTGTATGAAATTTAAAAGGCGATATTTTTTACTATTTTTTACAATTTTATTTTTAATTAAATAAATATCAGAATATTCATTAGTTATAGTAATATTTTAAATTAAAATAAAGAATTACAATTAGTTATTGATATTAAATGATATTAAAATTTAAATAATTAAACTAAATAATTTTTATCCTTATATCAATGGGTGCAAAATTTGTTAATTTCCTTTTTTGTTTTACTTTTAATCAATAGTCACCCAAAATGGTCAGCAGTCGTTAAAAGGCATCTAAATCACTTGAAAGATGTTAGCTGTCTTGAATTAAAAATATCGGTAAATATGGCAGTCAATATTTTATGCAAATAACAGCTGTCCTTTTTATTTTTAACTGCTTAACTCAATTTTGTAAAGCAAAAGAACCTGCAAAATTTTTCCCCTCAATTTTCTGCCCGATGGTTTTCTAAATCAATTATTTTCTCAGGCCTCAGGCTGTTAATTTGTCTGTATAACCAGTTTGCGTTCAATTTAAAGCTTCTTCTTTGTCACAGAATAATTTAGACCCGGCATTTGGGCTTTATAATTTCTACAATGTGGAAATACTTCTGCATATTGGATATAATTGGTGAATTTAAGTTTGGTAAAATACTGATTATCAATATTTTATTTTTTGGCATGATCTGGGTTTACTTATCAATACAGGAAATGTGAAACAGTAGCGTTGAGAAAGAAAAAGATTTCTGGTAGAAGAAGATAATAGCAAACTAATTATATAGGGTTTATTCAGTGTTATTAAGAAAAAGTCGTTTTAAATGGTCTGGATCACCATTTTGAACGACTTTCTTAATTATAGAGGTCTTACAGTTTTTATCTCTCTTAAAAATAAAACTTCCCTATTATGAAAGCAGTAATACAAAAAATCTTAAAAGCCGTACTGTCCAGGAGTGGAAAGGCCCTATTTCGGAAAGATAATAAGCAGCATAAGTCAACAGCTTTTGAGCCAGCCCCATCTTATTGGGCACTTATTCCAATAAAAGTGGAAACACGGATGCCATCAAAAAAAGGGAGAGATTAGGAAATTGGGTTTTAAAATAGGATCCTTTTTAAAAAAAAATCACAGAATTTTTTACTTAAATAAAATAATATAGCACAGGAGGCGTTTAATACCCAACCTCACAGATTTGCGCTTGTGCTTGGTAAACAAGATGTTTTCTTTGGGGGTTACAGAACCGAATTAGGTTCGTAAACAAAGGCTTGATTTCTATCAGGCCTTTTGTTATTTTATGTACTTATCAACTTTTGCCAGCTTTAAATTCACTTTGTTTTTCCTTCCCTGTTAATAATTAGCCGCAGGCAACTTTATTGATTTGCCAGGCATCTTAATCACATTGTTTTCGCTAAATTTACCGTTTCTTATTTTACGCTGTTTTCATGAAAAAATTTACTTACCTCTTTTTATTTCTTACTGCTTCATATTGCTCTTTCGCCCAGGATTTTTCTAATAAAGGAAAGGACTTTTGGGTTGGTTATGGCTACCATGTGAGATTTGTGACTGGTAATTCGCCCAATAGTCAGGATATGGTTTTATATTTTGCTACAGAAAATATCCCCGGCAGGTTTACCAATATCAAAATTGAAATACCATCCTTAGGCTATGTGGAAACAATCAGTAATGTAGCTCCTGGTACGATTGCAGAATCTTCCCCAATACCTAAATCAGGTTTACAGGATGCCAGACTAACAAATGAAGGACTTTTTACCAGTGGAATTCATGTTACCAGTGATAAACCCGTGGTAGCTTATGCCCATATTTATAACGGGAATGTATCTGGTGCAACGCTTTTATTCCCCACCAATACATTGGGCAAAGAATATTATTCGATTAATTACACACAGGTTTCTAATGAAGATTTTGCTAACAGTTTTTTCTTTGTGGTAGCAGCAGATACTGGAACTACAACGGTGGAAATTACCCCTTCTGGACAAACACAAAGCCATGCCGCCAATGTGCCATTTACAATTACCCTTAACCAAGGGGAGATTTACAATGTGATGGGAGTATTGAATGGTGGTTCGCCCGGTAATTATACAGGTGTTGACCTTACGGGTTCAAAGATACGTTCTATAAGTAATGGTGGTATAGGTTGCAAACGTATTGCTGTTTTTTCTGGTGCAGGCAAAATGAAAATAGCCTGCTCGGGTAATACTAATAGTTCGGATAATTTAATAGCCCAGGCTTTTCCTAAAAGTGCCTGGGGTAAAAAGTTTTTGACAGCTCCCACCCAAAATATGCCTTTTAATTATTTTAGGATTGCTGTAAGTGACCCGGCAACTGTGGTAAAAGTTAATGGATCAGTACTGAGTGGTATCGTTAATAATTTTTACTATGATTTACCTTTAGGCGACCAGCCTCTATTGATTGAAGCAGATCAGCAAATAATGGTGGCACAATATATCACCACTGCAAATACCTGCGGTAATAATGCTATCGGTTCTAATGGGGATCCAGAAATGATATACCTGAGTCCTGTGGAACAAACAATTGATGAGGTTGTTGTTAATTCAACCACTCATGCCAATATTTCACAGCATTGGATAAATGTAATTCTAAAAACAGCCGCTGTTCAGTCTTTCAATATTACCGGTGCAATTGGTGGTTATAATTTTTTTCCTCATCCCCAAGATCCCAATTACAGTTATGCACAAATAAGTGTTTCTTCCGGGTCGCATACTTTATCTGCTGACAGTGGTTTTAATGCCATTGCTTACGGGTATGGGAATTTTGAAACTTATGGATATAATGCCGGTACCAACCTTAAAGACCTCTACAATTTTATTCAACCCATCAACCCATTAAATATTACCGGCACCAACTCTGCCTGTGCCTGCACACCATTTTATCTTTCTGTTACTTATCCTTTTCAACCAATTTCTTTGTTTTGGGATTTTAAAGGTTTCCAGTCGCCCAATGCATCTGTTAGCAACCCTGTGGCAGACACTACTTTTTTAATTAATGGCAAACAGGTGTGGCGGTACAAATTACCAACGCCTTACACTTATTGCCCGGCTGGCAACTATCCAATTTCAATAACGGCAGGTACCCCGGGCACCGATGGTTGTGGCAACACACAAATTAAAGATGATACCCTTTTTATAAGAAATACACCCACGCCGGATTTTAACTGGACACATAATGGCTGTGTTACTGACTCTGCCCGGTTCAGCGATATTTCTGTGTATGATGATGGAGTGTATTCTTACCAATGGACATGGGATTTTGGTGATGGCAGTACCAGTACCGAACACAACCCTGTACATAAATATGATGCAACAGGAATTTATAATGTAAAGTTTAGCCTGATCACCAATATTGGTTGTATCAGCACAATTTTTACTAAACAAATAACGGTAACAGAAGTGCCCCTGGCAAAATTTGGTATCTCCAATCCCTTGTGTCAGGATAAGCCGGTTACTTTCAGTGATTCTTCTTCAATTGCAGCTCCGGGCAGTATCAAATTTTGGTACCTGGATTATGGAGATGGTAAAAAAGATACGCTTTTAAATAATGCCAATCATTTACACACTTACACAGTAACAGGTTTACAAACAGCTACTTTAGTAATTGAAACCCCAAGCGGCTGCACAAGTTTGCCATTTGATAAAACATTTACTATTCATCCCAACCCGTTGGCTAATTTTAATATGCCTGCTTCCGTTTGTCTTCCTTACGACCTGGCGCAATTTACTGATGTGAGTACCATTGCAGATGGTACCCAGGCCAGCTTTACCTGGTTGTGGAAATTTGGTGAACCATCGAGTGGGGTAAGGGATAGCGCTGTTATTAAAAACCCATCACATCTGTACGCTTCTTCGGGGCCATTCAATGTTAATTTAAAAGTGACCAGTGCCGCAGGTTGTGTTAAAGACAGTACTAAAATATTCACTAATATATATGCAAAAGCAACCGGTGGTTTTACAGTAAATCCTGAAAACTGTTTTAATACTGCCACGTCTTTCACCAGCACCAGCAATGGGCAGGGCAACAGAATCACTAACTGGTTCTGGGATTTTGGAGATGGCTCTGCAATTGGTTCCGGGCAGAACGTGCCACATACTTATCTTACTGCAAATACCTTTACAATAAAACACTGGATAAATACAGATATAGGCTGCAACAGCGATACCGTTACTAAAACAGTAATTGTAAATCCATTGCCGGTTCCCAACTTTAGTTTTGGTACACCTGCATGCGAAAAAAATAATATTAGTATCACCAATCTTTCTACTCCCGGTGCTGGAAACATTACAGCATGGACCTGGAATTTTGGTAATGGCAAACCAGATTCAGTTATCAGCAGCAGCCTGTCTTTTTCTTATAAATATGATACCGCAAAAACCTATACGGTAAAACTCAATTTGCTTACAAATAAAGGTTGTATAAGTGCAGCCCCGGTATTAAAAACAATAACTATTAATCCATTGCCAAAGCCAGGATTTATTTCACCCGAAGTTTGCCTGAGTGATGCATCTGCAATATTTAATGATACTTCTTCCATTGCAGCAGGAAGCATTAGCAACTGGTCATGGAATTTTGGTGATCCCGGTTCTGGAATCAATAACACATCGTCACTGACCAGCCCCCAACATAAGTACAATGCAATTGGATTGTACACAGCCAAACTAACGCTTAGCAGCACCAGCGGATGTGTTGATTCTTTATTGCAGTCATTTACTGTGAATGGAGATATTCCTAAAGCTAATTTCATCATTCCGGTTGCAATCAACTTGTGTGCTTATGATTCTATTGCCATTAAAGACAGTTCTACAGTAAACTTTGGAAATGTAACCAAAGTGCTTATTTACTGGGACAATGTAAATGCTCCGGTAGTGTTTGAAACAGACGACCTGCCTGCTTTTGGCAAAGTATACAAACACCGCTACCTTAATTTTCAGAGTCCGCTTACAAAAGATTTTTTTGTAAGGTACCGGGCATTTTCCGGAGCCACCTGTGTGAATGATGCGATTAAAAAAATTACTGTGAATGCGGTACCTAAAGTACAGTTCAATACCATTGCACCTGTTTGTCTTGATGCTATTTCTTATCAAATAACAGAAGCATCAGAAATTGGTGGTGTGCCGGGTACTGCTGTATTTACAGGGCCTGGTATTAACAGTGCAGGTTTATTTACACCTTCTGTAACAGGTGCAGGTACTTACCGAATTTTATATACTTATACTTCTGCATTTGGTTGTGTGGATACCATTTCCCAAAACATCAGTGTAAGGGCACCAGCCATTGCAAATTTTGGATTTAGTGCACCTGCCTGCGAAAAAAATAGTATCAGCTTTACAGATTCATCTTCTATCCCCGCTGCCAGTGGTACCATTACTAACTGGAGCTGGAATTTTGGTGATGGTACTGCAGTTGTAAATAATTCATCCAATGCTTTGGTAAAACATACGTTTGCCGGCAGACTTACTTATACTGTTACACTTACTGTTACTACCAGCAATGGTTGTAAAGTGAGCCGGCAAAAACCAGTATTGGTAAATCCATTACCGGTACCAGGCTTTCAATTTCCTGCAAGTATTTGTTTGCCCAATGCCAATGTTAGTTTTACAGATACTTCCAGCATTGCTGACGGCACACAAAACAGCTTTACTTATTTATGGAATTTTGATGATCCATCAAGTGGCAGCAATACATCCCGGTCAAAAAATCCAACCCATCTTTTTTCTACCAGCCGGGTGTACAATGTTAGGCTGGAATGTACGAGTGGCGAAGGTTGTAAAGATTCTACCACTATTGCCGTCAATACGATCCATCCGCAACCAACTGCTAAATTTATTTCAGACAGCAGCAGTATTTGTCAAAACCAGTTTGTGAAATTTAGTGATAACAGTGATGGTGCAGATGGCACGGTAAATAAATGGTTGTGGGATTTTGGTAATGGGCAAATTGCAACAAATAAATTTCCCGTATCACAAACTTATTCCATGGCTAAAATTTACCGGGTGGAATTGCAAATAGAAAATACTTTTGGCTGTAAGGATACCACTACCAAATCATTTACCGTGTATGCTTTTCCTGTTGTGAGTGCTGGCCCAGACAAAGTATTGTTAGAAGGAGGGGAGATCACCATTGATGCTGCTGCGACAGGAAATGGCCTTCAATATTTATGGACACCCAACCGCTTTTTAAACAACAACAAAATATTGGTGCCATTAGTGAAAGGACTGAATGAAGACGAAATCACCTATACTTTATTAGTGACTGCAACAGGGGGCTGCCAAAAAACTGATGAGGTAATTATTACGTTATTGAAAGCACCGGTGATACCAAATACTTTTACACCTAACGGTGATGGAACACATGATTTCTGGACTATTGAACATTTAGAATCTTACCCGGACTGTAAAATAAAAGTGTTCAGCAGGGATGGCCAGGCAGTGTACGAATCTTACGGATATAAATCTCCGGGTTGGGGTGGAAAGTATAAAGGAAAAGCATTGCCCTTTGGTACTTACTATTATATAATAGAACCGGGCAGTGGCCGAAAACCAATTACTGGTTATGTTACAATTATCTATTAAGAACACAAATTATAATTGATATTTTATTGCCGCTGCTTCTAAGCAGCGGCAATTTATTTTCTCATTATTTTTTTTAATTCAGTTTCAACTCAAACAACTTTGGCCAGCGCTTACCGGTGATGTACATTTTTTTATTCGTACTGTCGTAAGCAATGCCGTTTAATACATTGTCCATCTCACGGATAGGATAGCTGTTGTAAAAGCTTTGCAGGATATCGCCGGTTTCAATTTTTCCAATCACATGGCCGCTGGCCGGGTCTATCTGAATGATGTAAGTACTTCCCCAAACATTGGCAAACACATTGCCATTAATATATTCCAGTTCGTTGATAGAATCAACCGGGCCATTGTTGTCCACCACCTGTATAATCCTGCGGATCTTAAAATCATCCGGGTTTACAAAATACAAATTGCCGGCAGGTTGCCCGTCGCTGATGATCAGTTCGGTGCCGTTGTTTGTCATGCCCCAGCCTTCACTCTGCCAGGGAAAAGTTTTTACAGGCTTAGATAAATCAGACAGGTTGTACACATACACGATATGGCTTTGATAAGTAAGCTGGTACAATTTATCTTTAATGATGTTGATGCCTTCGCCAAATATGGTACTGTCTTTTACCATGTATTTATTTTCAATCTTGCCAGATTTAATATCAGTAATCTGAATAAAAGATTTTTTTAGTTCGCCGGTACCTTCGTACAATTTCCCATTATGTACAAACAGTCCTTCTGTAAAAGCATTGATGTCGTGAGGGTACTCCGCCATTACACTTGCCTGCAGCATTTTGGGAGCCTCCAGCCCCGACCCTTTTGTGGGTTTTAATTCTGGATCAGGTTCTACAACATTTGGGTTACAGGCTGCCGCAATTATCACAATGATCAATACAAAATATTTCTTCATTTTATTTTATTTCAGTTTGCAGGCAAATGTAATAAACAGCTGCCGATTAGCAGGGAAGGCCTGCATAAAAGATTGCAAATAATTTTTGGCACTCTTCTCTTTTTTGGGTTACTTGCAGTATCTCTGAAACGGCTATTTCCTCTTTACCATTCAATGGCTTTACCGTACTTTTTCCGGAGATAAAAACTTTGCCGTTTTTCTCCAATTCCTCTTTCAAATCATTATCCATCTTCCTTTTTTACACCATTGCCGGCACATGCTGCTGACTGCTTTTTAATCTGCATACTCCTTAAAAATTTCTGTTAGGATTAATTGATCCTGTACAATTTTTAGGCTTTTTTCCACTATGTGGAAAATTGCTTATCCAGCTGTCCTCTGAAATGCAGGCCAGTAAAGAACTCTGGCTTTGGCACTAATGATGAATTGGTATTGAAAAATACCTGATTTCACTTTTATGAAAATATTCTGTACAATATTAATAAGCTGCTTATTTTTCACAGCTACGCAGGCTCAGCGTATCTGCGGCTCTGCAGAGTATGCTAAAAAATTACTTAGCAATCCTATCATAAAAAACTCCATCAGGCTTTCCGAAAAGCAGGTTACAACTTCACTGAAGCCGGCTGCACCACTAAGGGACACAGTTGCAAATGAGATCATCAACGTGCCGGTTGTAATTCATGTATTATACAATACTACTGCTCAAAATATCAGTGATGCACAAATCTTGTCACAACTAACAGCATTGAATAAAGACTTTTCCAACCAGAATGCAGATAGGATAAATACTCCTGAAGTGTTTAAAAATTTTTCGGCTGATATAAGAATACAATTTTGTCTGGCACAGGTTGATCCTGCCGGTAACAGAACAGGTGGTATCATAAGGAAGCAAACCAATGCCACCAGTTTTACCGCCGATGATGCAATGAAAAACAGTTTAAGCGGTGGAGATAATGCATGGGACAGCAAAAAATATCTTAACATCTGGGTTTGTACTTTAGGTAGCAGGAGTTTAGGTTATGCAACACCTCCCGGCGGCCCTGTAGATAAAGATGGCTTAGTGATAGCGTATGATGTTTTTGGAACAACAGGTAACCTGAGGGTGCCTTTTAATAAAGGAAGAACAGTAACACATGAAATAGGCCACTGGCTTGGGTTAAAACATTTATGGGGTGATGCCAATTGCGGCGATGACGAAGTAGATGATACACCACAGCAGCAATCATACAATTTTGGTTGCCCTTCGTTTCCACATGTCAGCAGCTGTTCTCCTAACAGTAATGGAGACATGTTTATGAACTACATGGATTTTTCTGATGATGCCTGCATGAATATGTTTACTATGGGGCAAAAGAAAAGAATGAGGGCATTGTTTGCAGCCGGTAACCTGCGTAATTCATTTCTTACTTCATTTGCCTGCGACAGTACATTGGTTCAGGCCGGCCCTTTACCCACCACACCAGCATCCACTTCAACAGCAGTGGATATTTTTAAAGTATATCCCAACCCGGTTCAGTCTGTTGTAACAGTTGAATACAAACCAGCGGCAGATATGCAGGTAAAGTCAATCCGGATTTATAGCACAGTAGGTGTAAATGTTTTTACTGGAGCGTTGAGCAAAGAAAAAACTACTTTTAATTTGCTACTTCTTTCCCCAGGCCTCTATATTGTCCGTATCGGTGAGGGAACCAATGTGTTTACAACTAAAATATTTAAGTTGTAAAGCATTTATTTTTTTCTGTTTAATCATTGAACCTGCAGCATTTATTTTAGTTCTTACTTGTAGCTGAATAAATACTATTTTTTATTGGGCTTTATCAATTGTGTGATTATAAAAATGCAACAGCAGTTATTAATAATAGAAAAAGCAACGGTATTGTTGGCCGTTGCTTTTTATGAAACTTTTGGGTAATCAGATTAAAACCACAAAACCCTAAACTGTATTATTGATTGGCAGCCCTTGCTGCTCTTTTACGAGCAACCCTTCCACTTTTTCTATCTTTTGCCCTTCCTATTGCATAGCCGGTTCCGCCGCCGATAACACCACCAATAACTGCACCCGCCGCTTTATTTTTGCTTACAATTGCGCCGAGTACAGCACCACCTGCAGTACCAATAGCTGTACCTTGTGCAGCCTTACTCCATCCTTTATCCTGGTTTGCGTTAGCAGTATTATCACCATTACCTTTTGTATTGCTGCTGCTGTTATTGTTGCTGCTGCTGTTATTATTGCTATTGCTGTTGCCGGTATTGGAGGAACTTTTGTTATTTGAAGTTCCGCTTCTTGCAGGAGTGGCATTATTTTGTGCACCCTTGTCAGTCAGCATGCTTGATTTATACATGCCAGTAGTATCCATCAGCACCATATTTTTATTGGCGTCAAGGGGAGGTGTTTTATCCTTGCACGAAAAAAAAAGGACAGTTAATGTGATTAATAATAATGAGTTTTTCATAATAATTCTTTTAGTGATCAATAGTTTCAATTGCATTTATAGAGAATGCAATTACTTATTTTAATCACTATACTTGAAAAGATTGTGCCAAAAAGGAAATGCATTCTTTCATTGTGCCTATTTGGATAGCTGTGATTATATACATATCGTTGTTTCGTGTAATTGTGGGGAAATTTATCTACAGTATTCTGTTAAAATATTTTTAAGCAATTTTAAATAATAAAAATATTTGTCAGGTAGAATAAATAAAAAGCTAAATGTTCCCCATCTTTAATCAACAAAAAAAAATCTTACTTTACAAATCAAAAGACGAATTATCTATCATTATTAAAAATCTATTCACATGCACCGCAGAGATTTTATCAAAAACAGCAGTATCACCGGCGCAGGCTTTGCCATTCTTCCATCCGGCAGTTTATTTGGCCCAACTAAAAAAGTAAAAATAGGAGTGATCGGTACTGGCCTTCGTGGGCAAGACCACCTGGAATTAATATTGAAAAGAAACGATACCGAAATAGTAGCTATCTGCGATGTAAATGAAGAGATGCTTACGCTGGCAAAGAAATTATTTGTGGATGCAAAGAAACCATTACCAAAAATTTTTACCGGCAGCAACTATGCGTATGAAAACCTCATTAAAATGCCGGAAATAGAAGCCATCATCATTGCAACACCCTGGGAGTGGCATACGCCCATGTGCATTGCAGGATTAGAGGCTGGAAAATATGTAGGCACAGAAGTGGTGCTGGGCATCAGTTTACAGGATCACTGGGATGTAGTAAAAGCAGCAGAACATTACAAAGGGCATTTGATGATGCTGGAAAATGTTTGCTACCGGAGGGATGTAATGGCAGTACTCAACATGGTTCGGCAGGGAATGTTTGGGGAAATGATTCACCTGCAGGGCGGCTACCAGCACGACCTGAGAGGTGTAAAATTCAATGATGGAAAAACACCTTACAACAGCGGTGCAGAATTTGGCGAAAAGGGATACAGCGAAGCAAAATGGAGAACCAACCACAGTGTAATGCGGAATGGCGAATTGTATCCAACACATGGCATTGGCCCTATTGCTAATTACATCAACATCAACCGGGGCAACAGGTTTCTTAATCTTTGTTCTTTTGCTACCAAGTCGAGAGGGCTGCATGAATACATTATAAAAAAGGGAGGTACCAGCCATCCCAATGCAAAAGTGGAATTCAAATTAGGTGACGTGGTTACGACGAATATCAGCACAGCCAATGGCGAAACGATTTTGCTTCAGCATGATACCAGCCTGCCACGGCCATACTCATTAGGTTTCAGGGTGCAGGGAACTAACGGCTTGTGGATGGATGTAAACAACTCTCTCTACATTGAAGGCGTAAGCAAGCCTCATCAATGGTCGGATGCCAAAACATTTTTAGATCAGTACGATCATTCGCTGTGGAAAAAATATGCCAATGATGCAGAAGGAGCCGGGCATGGCGGAATGGATTTTTTTGTGATCAATGCGTTTATAGAATCTGTAAAAAGAAAAGTGGATACACCCATGGATGTGTACGATGCTGCGGCTTGGAGTGCCATTACTCCACTGAGTGAACAAAGCATTCAGCTGGGCAATCAAACAGTTGACTTTCCTGATTTTACCAATGGCAAATGGATGAGCAGGAAAACTGCGTTTGCATTGAACGATGATTATTAAAAACCCTGAGACTTCAACCAATAGTAAGGCTTACTATTATTTATTAAATGGATATATCAATAAAACAGGTCATTCAGAATTTTTTACCCAACCGGGAGTACCAGGCTGAAACTATTACCAATGGCCTTGTCAATACTACCCTGAAAATTTTTGCCAATGAAAACAGGGAAGCATTTATCCTGCAAAAAATAAATACGCAAATATTTTCACAGCCTGCATTACTGCAGCAAAATTACCGATACCTGTCGGCACAACTAACGGCAGCAGGTAGCCGGTTTCAGTTACCCTCAATAATTTCCACCTTTAACAGTAAGGATTTTTTTATTGCAGCCAATAAAGAAGTGTGGCGGATGTTTCAATACATCCCCAATTCTTATACACAGGCACAGGTACAAACGCCGGAGCATGCTCATGAAGTGGCACTGTCTTTCAGCAGGCTCACATTGGATCTTGCTTATGCTGACAGCAGCAAAGTTCATCCTGTTATTGCCAACTTTCATAATCTTTCTTTTCGTCATCAGCAATTACAGGATGCCATCAAAATCAATGCAGCAGGCCGTTTGCCGGAAGCAAAAAAAATATTAGAAGGACTTGAAGCATACCAGCACTTATTGTTATTTTACCAAAAAATTAATACAGGAAGCAAGGCTTTCCGAAAATATATTTTGCACCACGATGCAAAGCTTAGCAATATCCTGTTTGATAAAACCACACACAAAGTAGTTACGCCGATTGACATGGATACCACCATGCCCGGTTATTTTTTCAGCGATGCAGGCGACATGATAAGGAGCATGGCTAGCAGTACCGATGAGAATGATGCCTGCTGCAGCAATATACATATCAACCAGTATCATTACCAGGCAATAGAGGAGGGGTACCTTGCCAACCTTGGCAGTATTTTTACAAAGGAGGAAAACATTTTTTTTCATCTCAGTGGCTTGCTGCTGGCATATATGCAGTGTATCCGTTTTATTACCGATTATATCAATGGAGATATTTACTACAACACTACCCACCGGCAACACAATTTAGAAAGGGCTGCTAATCAACTTACCTTATTGCAGCAGCTTGAATTTTTTGTAAAAGAAGAATACAAAGTTGGCATTTGATAAAGGCTGTTTCTAAATTGAAGTATTAATAATTCAGTTTAAACTTTTATTATTGCTGCAATACACTACTGAGCTTACAATATTCCAGCTTCTTAATAACAGTGTTGCCGGCAGATTGCAAATGAATTTGATTGTATGGTTTGTTGGGAAAAAAAATATCTGTCATAGTTGTTAAACCATCATCTGCAAACAACTCCACAGAACTTACATCCAGTATCAATGAAAAATTCATTTTTGAACTAGTTGAAAGCCTTGGTGCTGTATGCTTTGCTGCAAAACCTTTTTCAAAATCTGCTTTGCCCGATTTATTCCTGTCAATAAAAAACTGGTGGGCTGATTTTTCAAAACCAATCACTACTTCTTCGCCCAAATCGTTTGCTATGCTAAAAGAAAAATCATTTGCTTTTTCTAAACTAACATTTATCCGGCATGGGAAAGTAACAGTGAAAATTTTTTTTGCAAGATCAATACTTTTAGTAAGTTTTATATTTTGCAGCACAATTGATTTTGATTGTATTACTGATAATTCTTTCACAGGTTCAGAGACAATAAACATCTCTTTACCAACATGCTTTAATTTTAATTCCCTTGGAATAGTTGTGGCACTTCTCCAGTTTTTTGTGGGCACCACAGTTGCGTATTGCCAGTTACTCATCCAGCCTAAAAATATTTTCCGGCTGCCGGTGTTGCTCCATGTTACGCCAGCGTAATTATCAGTTCCATAATCTATCCATTTTGTTTCGGTACTCACTGGTGTAAACTTATTACCATTAAAATCTCCTAAAAAATACTGCGTTGCTGAACCGCCATTAGGACCACCTGGGTTTATGCTTACCGTTAATACCCAAACTTTTTTCCCATTATCATCAAGCGAAAATAAATCAGGGCATTCCCATACGCCGCCATGTGCGCCGGCTTCTTTTCCAAAATCGCTTTGTTTATCCCAACTCTTTAAGTCAGGTGATGAATAAAATGTAACGCAGTCTTTAGTAGCCAATGTCATAATCCATTTCTTTGTTGGCTCATGCCACATCACTTTAGGGTCACGGAAGTCAATAATTCCAGGATTATGTATTACAGGGTTGCCTGTATATTTTGTCCATGTTTTTCCTTCATCAAGGCTATAGGCAATACTTTGATTTTGAAAATCATTCTGCTTTGCTTTTGCACCTTCTTCATTGTGATGTGTAAAGATTGCAACTATTGGCACCTGCCCTTTTTTCCCAAAACCAGAGGTATTGTTTTTATCAACCACTGCACTGCCAGAAAAAATATAGCCAAGGCTATCAGGGTATAATGCAATGGGTTGTTCTGCCCAGTGAATCAAATCTTTACTGGTGGCATGCCCCCAGTGCATTGGCCCCCACACAGTACTACCAGGATAGTATTGAAAAAACAAATGGTAAACACCTTTGTAATAAACCATTCCATTGGGATCATTCATCCAATGTGCTTTTGGCGTAAAATGAATTTGGGGACGGTATTGTTCTCCATCAGTTTCCATAGAAGCCTGTGCTACAATATTGCCTCTTATAATTAAAAGACAAATCAATGCTGTAACTATTTTTTCTTTCATGACTGTATTATTTAATACATTTTACTATTGCTAAAAGTACAAAGCAGTTTTACAGAATCAAAACTATGCTAATGCATTCTTCAGTTTTTTATCTTTTGCCAAAACTTAGATAAATTTTCTTCATTGTCGTCGTACATTATCAATTGTTTTTTTGAAGAGTATAAAAAAAGCGATGGGTATTTTTGGGGTTTAAATTTCAGTATAAATTCATTTTTAGAATCGAGTAGTAATGTAATATTCTTTTTATTTTTTAATCCCGGCCCGTATTTATCCAAAAAACTATTCATCTTTTCCTTACCGTCAAGCGAAACGAGGTAAACAGCAACTTTTTTTAGTTGGCTGTAATGCTGGTTAATTTCCTTAATTGCATGTTTGCAATGCTCACATTCAGCATCAAAAAAAACAAAAAAAAGTGTTTTGCCTGCTGCAAGGTTTTTATCTGTGAATGAATGTTTTTCATAAGTAAAAAATGTAAACCCCGGAACAGTTTGTGCAGGCTGTTGTGCAAAAGAATTAAAAGACAATAATAAAAGAAGCGGCAACATTTTAACTGCACTCTTTATATTTAACATCGGGCAATTATTTTTATACAAGATAAATTTAAAAGAAGGAGAAAGTAGAAACTTTCTCCTTTATTACCAAAACAAACTGCCTGCTTATGTTTGCTAATTTGAATTTTTATCCGCCTTAAATTGAATTTTAATTGTAGCCTGGGTTCTGTTTGTACAGCCCATTCGTAAATGTAATTTCCGATTGAGGAATAGGCAGATATTCATCTCTTCCTGCCGTAAAATGTGCTGTTGTTAAAAACGGCCTTCTTACTTTTTCAATATTTATGTAATCATTTAAAACCTGTTCAGCAATGCCCCATCTTACCAAATCAAAGAAACGTTCGCCTTCTGTTGCAAATTCCAAACGCCTTTCCCATTGCAATGCCTGGCGGGCATAAGCCTGTGTCCATCCTGCAGATGTATATTGGCCAACATTATAGTTAGAAGCAAAAGTGCCATCCAGTTTTTTAATCCTTCCCGTACTGGCTGCTGCCCTTGCCCTTATTTGATTGATTAATGGCAATGCATTTGCCTGTTGCCCTAACTCAATATATGCTTCGGCCTGCATCAATAAAATATCATCGTAACGCAGAATATCATAGTTTTTTGCAACACCCATAAACGGCCCGTTTTTAAAATAAGAACCGCTTGTTGCTAACTGCTGGTTACGCATAGTATGAAAATTTCCATATACACCAGGGTCTCTCACCCAGCTATTACTAAATTGCCTTGTGTTATCATATTTATAAGGATGGCCATCAATACCCACTGTATGATCGATGCGTACATCTACAGTAGCTGTTGTTAAATCGGCAATGCTGTTATTAAATGTTGAAAAATTTGGCAACCCGTTTGCATCCGTTGTAAAAGCATTTACCATATTTTGGCTTGGGGCATGAAAACCGCAGCAACCATATTGTGGAGCACCATGAGGATAGTTCAATCCGTCTTCATAATTCAACCTGCCAGAAGTAGTACCATCATTGATGGAAAACTGGATAGCAAAAACAGATTCAGGCCCGTTTTCAGTTTCTGGTAAAAAGTTATTAGCGATATCTGGGCTAAGAGAATACTTACCGGATGAAATTACCGCCTGTGTTAATGTAACCACTTGCTGTAGTAATGCCTGGTCAACGCTTGTTACATGATTTGTTGCATCTTGTTTATATGCCTGGAATAATCTCAATTTTGCAAGGTAGGCTTGTGCAGATAATTTATTTGCCCTTGCCAATTCAGGTTGTGTCTCTGGTAAATTGTCAACGGCAAATTGAAAGTCATCAGCAATTTTATTCCATGCAGCATCATTATCCAAATCGTTTGATACTTTTAAAATGTCTGCATCAGAAACCGTCTCATCAAAAATGGGAATATTTTTATAAAGCAGTTTCATTGTAAAATAACTATGTGCCCTTAAGAAGCGTAATTCAGCTTGCCTGATTTTTTTATTGGGATTATCATCAGGTAATGAGTTTACAGCACGGAGTGCAACATTTGCCCTGCCAATTGATTTGAATAAATTTTTCCATGTACGAAAAACAAATGCATCCATTGTTGGTGTTACAAGGTTGTAGTGTTCCATAGCATCAATTTCACCCACATCGCCTGTGCCACCACCACCTTTGTAAGCATCGTCTGAACGTACACTGCCATAAACCCAGTTACTGTAGATTGGGCCTATCATGTCACCATTACCAATAGCCGCATAAGCTGCTGTTACCAATCCTTCTATCTGTGCAGGAGAAGGCGAAGCCAAATCTGCTGATGATAAAACACCTGTTGGAGTATAGTCTAATGCTTTTTTACAGGAGCTAAAAAACAATAGCCCGGAAATTGCAAAAGCACTTATAATTATCTTTTTCATTTTGATTTTATTTTGATTCATTAAAATGTTGCGTTGATGCCAAATGTGAAAGTCTTAGGAATTGGCACAGGGTCAAGGTCTATCCTTTCAGGGTCAGGGCTTAAGTATTGTTTACTTTTTATCCTGAATAAGTTTTCAGCCATAGCATAAAAACGCAGTTTTGAAAACACAGACTTTGTTGTAAGATTATACCCAAGCTGGATATTTCTGATTTTAAAATAAGAAGTATTAACAATGAAATAATCAGAAGTACGGCCTTCATTGTTATTGTCTTTAAGTGTTAGCGCAGGAACATCGGTATTGGTATGTGTTGGTGTCCAGCCATCAAATACGCCTGGCCCTACATTCTCCCTGCTTCTCATCAAACGATTGAATACATTGTAAACATCAAAGCCTTTTCTGCCTGCCACACCAGACCCAAATAAAGAGAAGTCAAATTGTTTGTAAGTCAAATCAATCCGCACACCATATTCCAGTGCTGGTAATGTAGTGCCTATCCATGTTCTGTCAAGGTCATTTATTACACCGTTATTGTCAATATCCATATAACGGATTCTGCCGGGGCCAGCACCAATTTGATCTGCGGCTTTATCTACATCATCCTGCGATTGAAAAAGCCCGTCTGTTTTATACCCGAAAATATCAAATTGAGAATGGCCTATGATTGTATTGACAAGATTGCCGGCATAACCAGGGCGTACGTTTTCAGGCAGCTCAGTAATTTTATCCCTGAAGTGTGCAAAATTCATTTGCACATTGTATTGCAGGTTGCCGATTTTATCACCTTTATAGCCAATTACAAACTCCCAACCTTTATTGCTTTTTGATGCGCCATTTACTGTTTTAGTTTGTCCTTCTCCCAAAGCAGATGCAATAGGTGGTGTAATTAAAATGCCTGTTGTTTTCCTTGAAAAATAATCGAACGAACCATAAATTTTATTATGCAGTAAAGCAAAATCCACACCCACATTTGTTTCATCGGTGGTTTCCCATTTCAAAGCCGGGCTAGCAGCTTGTATTTGAACAAAGCCTGAAGGCAACGTACCTGTATTAGCACCTGATAAAGAATAAGCAGTACCAATGTTCATGTATTGTTCCCAAAAGCCGCCTACTAATTGCGACAGTACAGTTCCATACCTTGTATCAAATAAACCAAACCTCGACAAATCGCCAATTTGCTGATTGCCTACACGGCCAATACCAGCTCTAAGTTTTAGTTCAGAAACAAATTTGCTATTCTGCATGAATGCTTCTTTGTCTATTCTCCATCCTACAGAAGCTGCCGGGAAAGTACCGTATTGGTTGTCTGCACCAAAGCGTGATGAACCATCACGGCGTATAGTAAATGCTGCTAAATATTTATCAGAAAAACTATAATCTATACGGCCAAACTGAGAAAATAACCTGTTACCTGTTGACCCTCCGGTTACCGTTGTATTTCCAGTACCTGCACTTAAAGTAAAATAATCTTCTGTTTGAATTGCATATCCTTCTTTTTTAGTTCCCTGAAAATCAAAGTTGGTTTTGATGTATTCTGTACCAACTAAAAATTTGAAGTGATGATTGTTATTCAAATCCCAATTGTAGCGAACTGTGTTGGAAAAAGTAATACTCAAATAATGATTTTGGTCAAAGAATAAACTGTTAGTTGTACGTCCCAATGCGCCTTCCTGAAAAGTTGGTGTAATAACCTTGCTTAAATAATTCGCATTGTCTGCACCAATATTAGATTTGAAAAATAAATTTTTGATGGGTTGTATCTCTACAAAAATATTTCCGAAAGAACTCAGGCGGTTTGCATTATTCCACTTTGCCAGGTCCTGCATGTGCAATGGATTATTTCTGTCTGAATAGCCTGCACCTAATTCACCTGCATAAGTATTTCCATCTTTTTGATAAACAGGAATGGTAGGTGCCAGTGTAACCGCTAAGAAAGTTGTGGATGCTCCACCAAGGTCTCTTGCCGTTAGTGTTTCATCAGAATTAGCCACACGAAGATTAAGCCCAAATGTAGCTTTGCCATTGAATGAACGGGTTATTGCATTAATGCTGCCGCTCAAACGTTTGTAACCAGTATATCTTAACATACCTGTGTTTTTCAGATAGCCTAGGTTAATTTCCAGTGATGAGTTTTTGTTGCCTACAGAAGCAGTTAGACTTGTATTGGTTACAAGGCCAGATTTATACATTACGTCCTGCCAGTCTGTATTGCCTGCTGGTGTATTGATGTCGCCACCAACAAAAGGCTTAACTGTTACAGCATTTAATACGGGGTTATCAAAATTATTGTTCCAGTCAAAATTATAAATTTCGCCATAGCCTGCCGCCGGGTCTTGCCTGTCATTTACAGATGCCTGCCACAATGCTTTGCCTCTATCTGTTGCACTAAGCATTTTAAAACGCATTGATTTTTCTGATTGCGTTGAGATACTGCTGTTCAGCTGAAAGTTGACTTTGCCATCTGTATTACCGCCATTTTTTGTAGTAACAATGATAACACCGTTAGATGCCCTTGCCCCATAAATAGATTCTGCCGAAGCATCTTTCAACACCTGTATTGATGCAATTGCTGAAGGATCCATATTTTGAAATACTTCAGGTCTTGTTGTAGGAATTCCATCGATAATATACAATGGGTCATTGTTCCCCAATGTATTGGCACCACGTATCAATATCCTGCCATTAGAGCCATTTGGCGAGCCATCTTTTTCAATATACAAACCAGCAACCCTGCCCTGCAATGCCTGCATTGTATTGCCCGAAGTATTATTTTTAACTGCAGATAAATCCACTACAGCAACTGCGCCGGTTAAGTCTTTTTTTCTTTGAGAAGTATAACCAATAACTACCACTGCTTCTTCCTGCTTTACGGATTCCTCCATTTCTACAGAGGCAATTTCTGTACTGCCTGTAATATTGATTGTTACGGGCTTCATGCCTATATAAGAAAATACCAGGCTTTCGCCTTCGGCTGCCGCAATAGAAAACTTTCCTTCGGAATTCGTGCCAACCCGTTTATTTTTCGACTGTACGGTTACTCCTGCAAGGGGTTTTTTGTCTGACTTGCCGGTAACTACACCGGTAATTGTCTTTTGCTGTGCAAAAGAAAACATTGCCATCAATAACATCGGCAATAAGAAAAATGCTTTTTTCATAATTGAAGTTTTAGTTTTTAAAAAATTAGTAGCAGTCATTTTGTATTGTTAGTAAAAAAAATTAACCCTTAATCTATGACAGCAATTTCTTTTTCATTAGAAAGTGTTGCTTCCAGTTCTTCCAGCGATACACCTTTTGTTTCCGGCATTTTGGTAATCACCCATATTAACTGCAACACCATCATCACGGCAAAAAATGCAAAAATGGGCCAGGGGTTATCTTTAAAAACACCGTCTTTATCATCTAAAAAAAATGGCGTAACCAATGTGATGATGGCAGCAAATACCCAATGCACACTGGCACCAAATGACTGCCCGGCAGCTCTTATTTTGTTGGGAAAAATTTCTGAAATAAACACCCAGATTACTGCACCCTGACCAATTGCATGGGAGGCAATAAAAAGCAGTAAAAAAAACATCAGCAGTACAGGGCTTGCATGAGATGCAAAACAACCAGCCACCATGGCAAGGCTAAGTATATAGCCAATAGAACCGATGAGCAATAATTTTTTCCTGCCCAGCTTATCTATGAGATATAATCCAACAAAAGTGAAAATTAAATTAGTGCCGCCGATTGCGATAGAATTCAGCAACGAATCTTTTGCACCCAGGCCAATTTTAGAAAGTATTTCCGGTGCATAATATAAAATGAAATTGATCCCGGATAATTGGTTGAAGAAGGCAATTAAAAACGCCAGTGAAATAATTACTTTATGCTTTTTGCTAAAGAAGCCAGACCCTTTTCCTGCTGCTGAATCATGCAGGTTGCTATTAATGATGGATTGTATTTCTGCATCTGCATCTTCCACTCCTATTAATTGCAAGGTTTCTTTTGCTTTTGCCAAATCATTTTTTTTGCTAACCAGCCAGCGTGGGCTTTCCGGCACACCCATTACCATTATAGTATAAATGATGGAAGGAATTGCCAGCACTCCCAGCATCCAGCGCCAATCATTAGCGCCACCTACACCCTGCAAAAAATAATTGGAAAGAAATGCAACCAATATCCCAAACACAATATTGAACTGGTACATAGCACCCAGCTTTCCTCTTGTAGCTGGCGTGGAAATTTCGGAAATATAAGTTGGGGCTACTACTGAGGAAACGCCAATACCGATACCGCCAATAAAACGGAAGAAAGAAAATGTATATGGATCTTGTGCTAAGGCAGAACCAATAGCAGAAACAGCGAATAGGATTCCAATCCAGAACAATACTTTTTTGCGGCCATATTTTTCTGTGGGTATGCCGCCAAATATGGAACCAACCAGTGTGCCCCACAGCGCCATTGACATAATAAAGAAACCATGAAAGAGAGGGGAAGTGTGCCACAATTGTTTGATGGGTAAATTGGCACCGGAAATTACTACCGTATCAAACCCAAAAATGAAACCGGCAAGTGCAGCCACTATAGACCACTGAAAGAGTTTATTTTTGTTCATACAGCAATTCGTTTATGAAGCAAATGTAGCTGCATGGTATGCGGATGCTGTTATACTATTGTATCAACTTGTTTCAAATTTGTATTTATTTTATTTTTAGCCTAAACATCTAATTGCCAATGATTTATTAAAAGATAGAAAAGTATTTGCTGCTGCTGGTTTTTGATTTTGTATCGCTGCTTTATAAAATTAAAACATTTGTTACCCTTTAAAAATGGCATAAAACCGGAGATTGGTACAAGATTGAAATAAATGAAACGATTCTATAAGAGTCATTAAAAAAAATAACCCAACTTGCTTATATGTTTCCCAAACTTACTGTAATGAAATTTATACATACTGCAAGATTTATTGAAAAGAAAGGTGGCTATCTGCTCTTTTTACTTCTCGTTCTTTTATTTGCTTCCTGCTCTACACAACAGGCAAAGAAGAAATTCAGAGTAGGGTTTTCGCAATGCCAGGGTGATGACGAGTGGCGCAAAACTATGCTGGCAGAGATGAAAAGGGAACTAACTTTTCATGATGACATTGACTTTATTTTTAGGGATGCCGCTGCTAGTCCCCAAAAACAACAGGAGCAAATAGAGGAACTGGTAAAAATGAAGATCGACCTTTTAATTGTATCCCCATATGGGGTCCAGTCATTAACACCGGTTATAGAAAAAGTATTTGATGCCCACATCCCTGTTGTATTGGTAGATAGAAGTATCGGTTCAAAAAAATATACTGCATTTGTTGGAGCTTCTAATTTTGAGGTAGGGCAAATAGCCGGAAGGTATGCCGTATCAATCTTAAATGGAAAAGGCAATGTGATTGAAGTGATGGGCTTACCTGATGCAACCCCCTTTGTACAAAGGCATGAAGGATTCATAAATATTATATCAAAATACCCAGGTATCAATTATTTGAAAAAAATGGATGACCAGGGCCCTGAGTACGCAAACAACTTAACTAATACACTACAAAACCTGAAAAATATTGACCTGATTTTTACCCAGAGCGATTATATAGCTTTATTTGTAACCCGGATAATGAAACAAACAGGCACTGAAAAAAAAATAAAAGTTATAGGGGTTGACGGTTTGCCATCAGACAGTCTTGGAATGGGAATGGTTGCCAATAAAACACTTTCGGCAACAGTAGTATATCCCACGGGCGGGCAGGAAGCTGTCATAACTGCAATGAAAATATTAGAACACAAACCATACAATAAAGAAAATATTTTAGCTACCACTATCATTGATTCTTCGAATGTAAGAATAATGAAACTGCAGAATGATAAAGTAATGTCGCAGCAGGAAGACATTGACAAAAGGCAAAAAAGAATTGAAGAGCAAATTATAATTGCCAGGAACCAAACCAATATTATTCTTGCCATCTCAATAACACTGGCACTGGCTTTAATTTTTGGTGGCGTGCTTTTTTATTACCTGCAGGAAAATAAAAAAATAAATAAAAAATTAGAACAACAGAAAGAAGAAATTTCCAGCCAGCGCAACCAATTGGTAGAACTGGTGGCAAAAGTAAAAGAAGCCAATAATGCAAGGGTAAGTTTCTTTACCAACATATCGCATGAGTTAAGAACACCACTTACACTTATTATGGCCCCGTTAGAAGATGCCTTATCTTCCCCTAAACTTCATTTCACTGTAAAGAATAATCTTGATTTGATACAACGCAATGCCCTTCGCCTGCTGCGGCTTATTAACCAATTGATGGATTTTAGAAAGATGGAAGAGGGCAAAATGAAATTGAATGCTTCTGAAAATAATATTACAGCATTTGTAAATGAAATCACCAGTGCATTTAATGATGTTGCAAAGAAAAAGTCTATCTCTTTTAATGTAGCCGCCAAAGTGAAAGATTTTAACCTGTGGTTTGATACAAGCATGCTGGATAAAGTGCTTTTTAATTTATTATCCAATGCGTTTAAGTTTACCGGCGACAACGGCACCATTAATGTGATTATTGATAAAACTGCTGATGGCAACACTGCAATAATAAAAGTGGAAGACAATGGCATTGGCATGAGTGCAGATGATACGGCACATGCTTTTGAAATTTTTTACCAGGGCCACAGCAGCACCTTTAAAGGCACAGGGCTTGGGTTATCGCTTTCAAAGGAACTGATAGCGCTGCACCATGGCAGCATTACCGTTAGCAGTGAAAAAGAAAAAGGCACCTGTTTTGAAATACACCTGCCTATTGGCAAAGCCCACCTGCAGCCTGATGAAATATTGACAGAAAAGCCTGCATTGCTCAACAGCTATGAAGATGCCAGGATTTATACCGCCGAAATGGAACCGGCGGCATTGCAGCAGGAAGCTGTTGCGTATGCAGATAAAGAAAATACCGTTTTGATTATTGAAGATAACGACGACCTGAGAGCTTTTTTAAAAATACGGCTTGGCAGCGGTTACGAAGTGCATGAAGCAGCCATTGGCGAAAAAGGAATTGATATTGCATTTGACATTGTACCCGACCTCATTATTGCTGATATAATTTTACCCGGGCAAAATGGTTTGCAAATAACAGAAACATTAAAACAAGATATCCGTACTTCCCATATCCCTATCATATTACTAACTGCCAAAGGAAGTATTGAAGAACAGATTGAAGGCATAAAATCGCAGGCAGATGCTTTTATTGTAAAGCCATTTAACCTGCAATACCTGGAAGAAAATATCAAAACACTTTTAAAAAACAGGGCTGTACTCAGGGAACATTATACCAGCGAACTGCCTTCGGAAACAAGATCGAATTCATCCAATAAAATTGATCGGAAATTTATCAATCAGTTTACTGCCACTGTTGAAAGCAATATTAGCAATGAAGATTTTTCTGTAGATGATATTTGCAAAGAGATTGGTATTTCAAGAGTACAGCTTTACAGGAAAGTAAAAGCACTGCTTGGTTACAATGTAAATGATTACATTCTGACAGTTCGTTTGCAAAAGGCAAAATTTTTATTGATAAATGAAAATTTAACTATTTCCGAAATAGCATTTAAGGTTGGCTTTGCTTCACAAGCATATTTTTCAACAGTGTTTAAATCAAAATTTTCTTTAACACCTTCGGAGTATAAGGAAAAGAAAAAAGTATAATAATGCTCACTTAATAATAATACTCTTTGTGCTTAATGAATAGCCACTAAAACAGCCTGTAACATCCGTTCCGGTGATATTAGTGTTGAGAACAACCGGTGTGCTGAAGGAACCGTTATTATCTTTCGCCTTATTGTAGCTGTCCCAAAAATTATATACATCACGGGTAATACTGGCCATATAATAATTGATAGTATCGCCCCTGCTAAATCCCTGCGGATGTGTAAGCTGTATATATTCACCATTGGCAAGATCATCCGTTCCGGGAACCCTGCTTTTAAAAAATCCACCCCAGCCATAATTCTTCCGGGTTTCACTCCAGCGCCAAAAATAAAGTTGTGTGTTGCCCAACGTATCGGGGTCTTTGTAATGGTTGGTAATGCGGTACAGTGTGTCTCCAATATTGTTCACAAATGAAAAGCCCTGGGTAATACTGTCCACAGGCACAGTAGGTATCAGTGATGTAATAGCTGAATATTGTTTGCCTTCAGTACTGATCTCGAGCAAATACGATTTGCCAATATTTCCTTTCAAAGCATGTGGCCGGTCTGTGTAGGCACGTTGGTCAAAATACAGGCCCACACTGAATTCTGCAGGAATGGAATCCACAGGGGTTTCTTTTAAACGCAATTTGCTGGCAATATCCCACACATAATTTCCAGCTGTATTCCTGCTGCCTTCAGTAATCGTTACAATGGCATTGGCCACCGGTGTACTTTGAAAATTGGGGGCATAATAATCCTGGCTATGGCTGAGTATTACATAGTTGTATTGCGGAAATAAATTATTGATATATGCTTCCACCACCAGTTGCGGCTGGTTAGGCTGCAGGTTAATATCAATATTTTTTTCACAGGAGGAAATGATAACAGCAGTCAGTAAAACTGGTATTAATAAAATAGTATTTTTTGTTTTATTTATCAAAGTTGTTTTGTTGAATTAAAAACTAAAGTTCCAGGTTACTGCCGGTACGATGGGAAATAAATATACTTTCTTTCCCTGTATTGTTCTTGCATCTTCATTGGCATCCAAATAAATAAAATAAGGATTGTAGCGATTGTACACATTGTAAATACTAAAGTTCCAGCTATTTTTAAAACGTTTTTTAGCAGCTGGTTTTGGGGTATAGGTAAACGCTATGTCCAGCCTGTGATAAGCAGGCAAACGGTAATCATTTATTTTACCGTATTGGTTAATGTTGGTAAAAATGACCGTTCCTTCGGCATTATCATAACCCAGGTTGTATGTATATCTTCCGGTAGGCATGGTGAGAGCATTGCCGGTACCATATACAAACACCGCAGAGGCTTCCCATTTTTTACTCAGCGGATAATTGGCTACAATGCTGAGGTCATGCACCCTGTCGTACCGGTAGATAAAAGGCTTGCCTCCATTCAGCTGGTCAAATGTTCTTTCGGTACGGCTGAGTGTGTAGCCAATCCAGCCAGTAAGTTTGCCCCTTTTTTTTTGAAAAAATAATTCTATTCCATAAGCTTTGCCGCTGCCAAATATCATTTCGCCTTCCAGGTTTTGATTCAGTAACAGCTGGGCACCGGGCTTGAATTCTATTTGGTGATTCATTGTTTTATAATATGCTTCTGCACTCAGTTCATAACTGTTATTGTCAAAATTTTTAAAATAACCTGCCCCCCATTGTTCAGCAATGGCAGGCTTTACCAGCTTACTGCTGGGTATCCATAAGTCGCTGGGAAAAGTGGCACTGCTGGTAGTGGCCAGATGCAGGTATTGTATGGTACGGGTGTAAGAGGCTTTGATACTGGAGCTGTTGGGCAGCTTGTAAAGCAGGCTGAGCCTGGGTTCAGGATAATGATATTGTGCAATACTTTGCCCCTTTAAAAAAATTGCTGTATTGCCGGTAGGTACACCATCACTGCCATACAGCACCCGGGTGGTGGGTCCCACCTGGTTGAAATAGCTGTACCGCACACCTGCAATAATATTCAGCTTTGGAGTAATGTTGATATCGGTACTGAAGTAAGCAGCAGCTTCTCTTGCAAACTGGCTGGTAACTTTTGATTTGAATTCCTGCACACCACTGGTAACAGTACCGGCACCGGGAGTAAACTGATGCCAAATATATTGTATCCCACATTTTATTTTCAACCAGTTGTTGCTGCTAAGCTGCCAGTCAGATTTAATTTGACGGTCTTCCAGGCCGGAAGTAAAAATAAAACTGATGGTATTAAAACCAAGGCGGCTGTCTAAAGCAAATTTGTCATACACTATTGAAGTTTGTTGCTGCAGTTTACTGCTGATCTGTTGTTTCCAGCTAATGCCGGCCAATGTGTTGCCCCAAAAAGTATTGAACAAACGGCTGCGGCCATCGTTGGGTTTGTTGTAAGAAAATTTATCTGTACCGGTATAAAATGTAAACTGCAGTTGATTGTTTTTATTAATGGTATAACCGGCTTTTGCATTGATGTCATAAAAATAATAACCGTTGCCACCTACTTTTTTTGGTGCAGCAGCTTTGGCCAGTTGGTCAATATAAGTGCGTCTTCCACTGATAATAAAAGATGACCTGCCTTTTATGATTGGTCCTTCTAAAGAAAGCCTGGAGGATATCAAACCTATGCCGCCTACTCCTTTTAAAGAATCTTTATTGCCCTCTCTTGTATCAATCATAATTACACTGCTGAGCCTGCCACCATATTCAGCCGGGATGCCGCCTTTTATTACTTCTACATTTTTTACCGCATCGCCATTAAAGATGCTGAAAAAACCAAACAGGTGATTGGGATTGTAAACAGGAATACCATCCAGCAATACCAGGTTTTGATCGGGCCCGCCGCCCCGTACATAAATGCCCGAGCTGGCTTCTCCGCCACTTTTAATGCCGGGAAGTAAAGTGATGGTTTTTAGTGGATCTACTTCTCCGAGTATTACCGGCAGTTTTTTTAGTTGTGTACTGTTGATGCTTTGCACTCCCAATTGGTTCCGTGTTACATTGCGGCTGCTGAAAACTGTTACATTGCCCAGCAGGCTTTGCCGCATTTTGAGCAGGGCAAATAATGTGGTGTCATTTTTAATAAAAAGATTGGCGGTAAAAGGGTAGTGGTTGACAGAAGTAACTGTAAAAAAATAATTACCTGCCTTCAACAATATCACAGCATTGCCAAGACTGTCTGCTTTTATTTTTTTTTGGTTGATACTGATAGATGCATCGGGCAATTGGTTATTTTCTGCATCGCCGGTATGTATGGTTACCTGGTATTGTTGAGCAAAGGATAATGAGCAGCAGATATTGCACAGCAGAAAAAGCAGCAGTAGATTTTTGGTTTTCATCCCGTTAATTCCAAACATATTGTAAGCAAATTACTTAATAACCGGATACAATGCAGATCGATTTGATGAGTTGCAGCAGGAGGGATAAACTTGAAATATTATCGCTGCAGAAATGCCTGCCACTTAACCAATATTTGAAATGATGTGATCAACGATTTGGGCAGGAGTCATTTCAATATCAGCCTGGATTGCATTTGCCGGAATTTCCAGTACGTCAAACTGTGATTGCAGCAAAGAACCGGGCATATAATGGCCAATCCTATTCTGCATTCTTTTTGCAATTGTTACGTAACTGCCATCTAAAAATACCCACCTGCAATGTTGTTCTATCCCTTTACTGAGGCGATTTCTGTAAACCTGTTTTAATGCAGAACAGGCCAGTATAATATTGCCAGTCTTAATTTTTTCACTTACAAAATCATGAATATTATCCAGCCAGGGCCAGCGGTCTTCATCCATAAGTGGCTGTCCGGCTCTCATTTTGTCAATATTTTTTTGAGGATGAAAATTATCTGCATCATAAAATGGATAACCTGTTTTGACTGCTAACTGCTGGCCAATGGTTGTTTTTCCTGAACCGGAAACCCCCATGATGTAGATGACTTTGTATGGCATTTTTATTTGTAAATAATTAAAGTCAATGAATCCACCTTTTGACCAAAATGAAGATAAGTTTTTTGCAGCAGTGCTATTGTTTTGGTGAAATAATTATGAGGTATTTTTGCAGCTGCAGCAGTTAATTTTTATGAGCATTTGCAAAATATTTGAGTCTGCAAAATTCCGTTTTTTCATAAAATCATGCCCATAAATTAAGCTCTGGGAAATTGGCAATCGTTATCGGCATCGATTGCACAAAAAAATATTTTTATCTTATGTTCAATATTGAAAACATCTTATAGCTTTAACCCTGTTAACGATTTCCCCATATTTAAAACATAAAAAAATGCTTATTAAAATCAAACAGGCTTTCTACAGCTTTCTACTGTCAATGGTAGAATTGTAATTCTTTTTTATTCCCTGCTTCTATCCAGGTTGAATTTTTTTTGTACTTCTTTAGCTTCCTCTTTTACCATTTTTTTTAATATCCGAGCTCTTGGATAACTGCCATATTTTAGACTAACTAAACTGAAAAAATGAAGAATACCTTCAAACGTTTCCTTGCGGTTGCATTTCTGTTACCGCTGTTTCTAACTGCATTTTCACAAGACCAATGCAGTCCTGTAGGATGGGCCACCCAAAATGGTGGTACTACCGGAGGCGGAACAGCTGCGTCTGTTATTGTTACTACATTGGCAAATCTACAATCCCAGGCAAGCTCTGCCGGGGCAAAAGTAATTTACGTTTCAGGCATCATGGGTACCGGCGTAAGCACAAGGGTATCTGTTGCTGCCAACAAAACAATCATTGGCCTACCCGGTGCCAAATTAATTGGTGGCTTTGATGTAAAAGCAAGCAATATTATTATAAGAAATATGATAGTGCAGGGACCAGGTTCGGTAGATGTAAATGGTGTGGATTGTATTACCATTGATGGGGCAAGCAATGTGTGGATTGATCACTGCGATTTGTATGACGGACAGGATGGTAATATGGATATTGTGAATGGTTCAAATTATGTAGCCGTTACCTGGTGTAAATTTTCTTATACATCAGCATCCAGCAATCACCAGTTTTGCAACCTGCTTGGAAATTCTGACAGCAAAACTTCCGACAGGGGCAAGTTGAAAATTACTATGATGTACAACTGGTGGACTGCCGGTTGTAAAGAACGTATGCCAAGGGTAAGGTTTGGCCAGGTGCATGTGGTAAATAATTTATTCGACAGTAAGGCAGCAAGCTACTGTGTACGTGCCGGAATAGAAGCAGATATTTTAGTAGAGGGTAATTATTTTGATGCGGTGAAAGTTCCAATTGATCTTTATCAAAATAATTTTACAGCAGTAACACAAAGAAACAATGTATTCAATGCTACTTCCGGCAATACTGCCGGAAGCGGTACTTCATTTACACCACCATATTCTTTAGTATTAACACCTGCGGCAAATGTAAAAGCCGCGGTAAGCAATGCCAGTTGTGGTGCAGGCGCTACCATGACGAGCCCTACAAGTTGCGGTTGCGGATCAGTTCCGGTTACTTATACCCTTTCAACAAGCAGCTTACCTGCGGCTGGCGGAACAGTGACTGGTGCAGGTACTTATACTTCCGGAGCTGTAGCCACAGTAACGGCTACCCCGGCAGCAGGCTATACTTTCACAGGCTGGAGTGGCGATGCAAGCGGTACCAGTACCAGCACTACCGTTACCATGAGTGCTAACAAATCTGTTACGGCAAACTTCCAGGCAATAGTTACAAACTATACTTTAACAACAACAGCATCACCAATAGCAGGAGGCACCGTTAGTGGAGCAGGAACTTATGCTTCCGGAACAGTAGTAACAGTTACTGCTACCCCGGCAGCAGGCTATACTTTTACAGGATGGACTGGCGATGCCAGCGGAACCAGTGCCAGCACTACAGTTACCATGAGTGCAAACAAATCTGTTACGGCAAATTTTACCGCAATAGCCATCAACTATACATTAACAACAACAGTATCTCCAACAGCAGGAGGCACTGTTAGCGGTGCAGGTACTTATGCTTCTGGAACTGTAGTAACAGTTACTGCTACTCCAGCAGCAGGCTACGCTTTTGTAAACTGGAGTGGCGATGCAAGCGGCACTAATGCAACCACAACTGTTACAATGAGTGCTAACAAATCTGCTACTGCTAACTTTCAGTTATCTGGTGGTGGCACTACAACTATAAGAATAGAAGACAATGCTACTACAGCAACAGGTCTTTGTCTGATAGAAGGAGCTGTAAGCAGTAACAGTGGAGCTAACAATACCAAGGTTATTAACTTAACCAACACAGCAGGCAAGGGTGTTAACTGGAGAGTGAATGTGCCATCTGCCGGCACATATACTTTAAACTGGCGTTATGCTAACAGCAGTACCAGCAATACTTACAGCATGAAGTTTATTTTGAATGGCATTACTATTAATGCAGCATTACCATTTCCTAAAACAAGTGGTAGTTCTATATTCTTAAATACCACCACAACGGTTACATTCAATGCTGGCAATAATGATATTCGTTTAGAAAGTATTAGCAACAATGCTACTGCTGATATTGACTGGATTGAAATAACAGGTAACAGCCCTGCAGCAGGTAATTGTGCTGCCGCCAGGGGAATTTTAGGAGCTGGTAATACCAGCCTGGTAAGAAAGATTGGAGTATATCCCAATCCGGCAAAAGGAAAAGTATCTATTGTTTTTGATTTACCGGCAACAGATAAAATAGCCATGCAGATTTTTAATGCTAATGGATCTGTTACAGATAAAGTTGGCAGCAAATTATTTACTGCCGGTTATCACCAGGTAGTGTATGATTTATCAAATAAAGTACCTGGGCTCTATACAGTAGTTATTCTTGGGGATAAAGGAAACAGTCAGGTATTCAAATTAATAGTCCAATAATTTAATTATAAAGAGGTTTCCGTTTTAAAAACTAAGTCCTGTTAATTACTGAAAGAGCTGCATCAGTTTGATGCAGCTCTTTTATTTGTATCAATCTGCACGAAGGAGATTGTTGTATTAGAAATCAGGATTTAGATTTTGAAAAAACATTTTTATATCACCGAGATGTTTGTAAACTAATACAACAGAAGAGATAATTTTTATTTCAGCGCTGCAGATTTTTCTATTTATTCCTTTTTAGTTTTTGGCTTTTTTACGGGAGATTTTTTTTGAGGCACTGGTATTACTTTTTCTTCTGAAGCAGGCTTTTTATCTGTTACATTATCTTTCAAATTTTCTTCAATTGTATTGCCCACAGCATCTTTTACCGGGCTGGGCATGGGAGCTTTGCCTTCTGCTGTTATTTGATTAAATACTTTTTCTACATGTACCCATTGTCCATTTTTCCATTTAAAACCTTCATAGTCGCCATCAGGAATGTAGGTCCATTTTTTTTGTGGCTCACCAGTTTCAGATTCCAGGTGTTCGGCAATGATCATCTGCAGGTCGTCATCATAAGCAAGCCTTGCCCCGGCAGTTTTTTTATATTCCATCAAATACCTGCTGGTAGCAGATTTAAAAACAGAATCTTCTGCATAACTAAAATAACGGCCACCAAAAAAAGGTTCATCATTTCTAAAACTGATTACTTCAATTATCTTCCTGTTGCTGCGGCTATTGTTTTCATCGTAGCCAAGCAGGGTGTAATAGTTTTGATTACTGCTGCTGTTCTCAATAATTTTATAATATACTGCCCCTATCCAGCCTTTATTATTTCCTGCAGTGTCAATGATGTTATCGGTATTATCCGATTTGTCAATCAGGGGAAACAATTTTAAAGTACCATCATAAGTTTTCATTTGTATGGCACCATGCTGTCTGGTCAGGTTATCATTCACCACCATTTGCCAGGTAAAAATGCGGAAGCTGCTGTCTGGTGAATACAGCTTTGAAATAGTTTGCAGTGAATCGAAAGGAAAATAAAAAGAGTAGGGGGTTTTTAATGCCTTCACCAGCATCCTGGTAAAGAGGCTGTCGTTTATAAACCTTACCAGCGGAGTATCATTTCTCACCAGTTTATTTGCGTAGCTTTTTAATATATCTTCTTGTTGAAGCAAAGCTTTTTTATCTTCTTTACTGATATGTTGGGCAGCTGCCGTAAAAAATACAATGCTTAGCAATGAAAGCAAACAGGTTTTCTTCATGCAATAAAATTAAAACCAATAGTTGAATAAAAATTAACTTAACAAAAATATTAACGAAAGGATTGCAGGGCTGCAGCAAAGCCTGCCAGGGATTCATATACAGCGTCAATCCTATTGTCGCTCTCATTTACTTCCGGATGGGTGGTGGATAAAAAAATGGTGCCGGCACCAATATTTCTGCCAAATTCCATATCACTGAAATTGTTGCCCACCATAATGGATTGATTGAAATCAATACCAGGATAATCTGCTTTTGCCTGCAAAGCCATGCCTGGCTGAGGTTTCCGGTTGGGACTGCTGTTATCCATGTCTGTGCAGAAATAAACCTTATCAATCCTGCCGCCAGCCATTTCAATTTCCTTCATCATGTTGTGGTGAATCAGGTGAAGGTTTACAATACTGGTAACACCTTTACCAACACCCCGTTGATTGGTGACAACAAAAATGTATTTAAATTTTTCAGCAAAAATTTTCATTGCCTCTTTTGCGCCGTCATAAAAAACAAATTCATCCCAGGTATGTACGTAATCATTATCTTTTTCATGATTGATCACACCATCCCTGTCGAGAAAGAGTGTCCAGTTGGTGTTAATGTTATGTAAGTTTATTGCCATTGATAATACTTATGTATAAAAATATTTTTTCTTGCAGTTCATTTTCAAATTGCGAAATTTTTAAACTCCTTTTGTGCCCTTTCAAAATCTTCCGGTATGCCAATGTCTATAAAATATTCGTCCTGTACCAGGCCATATAATTGTTGCTGATTTATTTTTTTCTCCAGGTAATCTTTTTCAAAAGAAAATTTTTGAGGCAATCCCTCCTGTAAAAAAGTTTCAATATTCAATGCATACACACCGCCATTGATATATCCTTTCGGGTAAAATTGTTTTTCCTTAAATGAAGCCACCGAGTTGTCATCATTTAATTCTACAGCACCATATCTTTCAAAATTTTCCATTGGCTTCAGGCATAAGGTGCAGGCTGCCTGGTATTGAAAATGTGCAATATTTAATTGTTGCAAATCAACAGCAAACAGCGTGTCTCCATTTAGTACGATCACATTTTTTTCGGTAGCCATTTTAGCCGCCAGTTGTATGGCGCCACCGGTACCCAATGGTTCCGGTTCAATTGATATTTGGTAATTGAGTAAAGGATAATCTGTTGATAGAAAAGCTTCAATTGATTCACTTAAATATCCCAAAGCAAAAATAAATTTATCTACCCCCTGCTTTTGTAAATGTTGTATAACATAGTGTAGAAAAGGCTTTCCGGCTACGGGAGCCATACACTTTGGTAAATCACTCACCACAGTTCTTAATCTTGTACCCAGCCCGCCCGCCAGAATAATTGCTTCTTTCACCAGTTATAATTTGGAAGTATTGTATAATTTTTCTTCTACCAATTGGCAAATGATATGACCCAGTAAAATATGGCTCTCCTGTATTCTTGGTGTATCGGTTGATGGTACATTGAGTAAATAATCAGAAAGGTTTTTCATCGCACCTCCAGTTGCTCCGGTAAAACCGATGTTGATCATACCTTTTTCTTTTGCCACTTCAAATGCTTTGATGATATTGGTACTGTTGCCGGAAGTGCTGAGGCCAATCAATACATCGCCTTTTTTTCCGATGCCCTGCAGCAGCCTGGCATAAATCATATCGTAGCTGTAATCATTGGCCACTGCAGTTAAGTAAGATGTGTTGCAATGCAGTGCTTCAGCCGGTAATGCAGGCCTGTCAATATAAAAACGGCCACTGAATTCCGCTGCCAAATGTTGTGCATCTGCAGCACTGCCTCCATTACCACAAAACAAAACTTTGTTGCCGTTTTTAAAAGCAATGCTTATGATGTCAACACATTCCGCCACGGTGTTGATAATTTTTTCATCGGCAAGCAATTGCTGTTTTACAGAAATGGATGCGGTGATTAATTCTTTTATCTGTTGTTGCATTGATTGTTTTACAAGAAATGTTGATGAATAAATTTTGACAAATGTATTTACAAAAAAAATAAAAACCCTTTGTGAACAGCAAAGGGCATTTTTAAAATACAAAATAGTAAATTATCAAACCACCCAGGTAGTCAGCCCATATTTGGTAAAAGAATAATTTTTTACCTCTCCGCCAAAAGTTTTTAAAGTTTCTATCACAGCATAGCGGCTGTTGCCGGGGCAATAAAAAATCATAAAGCCACCGCCACCTGCACCACTTATTTTTCCGCCGGTGGCACCTGCTTTTTTTGCTGCTTCATAAATGGCTTCAATGCCGCTGTTGCTGATATTGTGTGCCATCTTTCTTTTTTGCTGAAAGCCAAAATCCAAAATTTCTCCAAACTCATTGAGCCTGCCTTTCAGCAATGCTTCTTTCATCATTTTTGATTGCTCTTTCAACTGGTGCATGGCATCAATGCTCTTTTCATTTTTATCATTCACATTTTTCACCTGCTCTTTAATGATGGCAGCGCTTTCTCTTGAAGTGGCAGTAAAATACAACACCAGGTTGTTGCCCAGCTCATGCATGTACTCCGGCCTGATGCGTAATGGATTTACAATTACTTTATCGTTATCATAAAATTCCATAAAATTTACACCACCAAATGTGGCAGCATACTGATCTTGTTTTCCACCTGCCAGTTGCAGGTCTTCTCTTTCAATTGAATAGGCTAAATGGGCAATGTCGTAATCACCCAAAGGGAGCTTGAGCATTTCTACAAAAGCACCCAGCACCGCCACCACCAACGTAGATGAAGTGCCAAGCCCGGAGCCAGCTGGAGCATCAACATAAGTTGATAAACGAAGCCCGGTTACAGTAAATGGATATTCTTTTTGTATGCGGTTGTAAACACCTTTCAGTAAATCTAGCTGGCCATCAATAGGAATGCTGGTGGCCCAGTCGAAGCGCTGTTCTTCTTTCCTGTCCAGCGCTTCTACAATGATGGTTGGTGTATCTAATATTTCAATGCTTGCATTGGCAGATAAGGAAATGGTGGCATTTAAAATAGCGCCGCCATAAGTATCACTGTAGGGGCTTACATCGGTGCCGCCACCGGCAAGGCCAATTCTAAGGGGAGCTTTACTTCTATAAATCATGGGTTGCAAATTAGCTAATATACTTTTATAAAAACGCAGCTAAATATTGACTACTGAAAAAATAGCTTCTGTCATTTTAGTCCAACTGTATTTTTTCTTTTCTTCCACTAAATATGGCAGGAATGAATTGGCGCCTCTTTCAAAATACTCAACAATTTTGTGAGCAATTGATTCAGCATTGGGTTCAGCAATCAAACCCACTTTACCTTCAGGCACCAATGATGGAAGCCCGCCAACATTGGTCACAATCATCGGCACTTCAAAATGATAGGCGAGGGGAGTAACACCGCTTTGGGTGGCATTGCGGTAAGGCTGCACCACCACATCAGCGGCGCAGAGATAATATTTTACTTCACTGTCAGGGATAAAATCTGTTCTTAAAATAAGGCTGTCTTTTAATCCAAGATTTTCAATTTGCTCATCGTAGGATTTTTTGTCTTCATAAAATTCGCCGGCGATTAGCAATTTGCCCCCATCCCCTAAAGAGGAGTTATTTTCTGACTTCAATATTTTCATTGCATCTAATAAAATATCCAGTCCTTTATATTTTCTGATGAAGCCAAAGAAGAGCAATATTTTTTCATCCTGTGCAATGCCTAATTTTTCTCTTGCCTCCTGTTTGGTAATTTTTTCTCCAAAATTATCATACAGTGGATGCGGTATAAATTTAGCCGGCTTGCCGGGAGCAAAAGCTGGTAAATCACCCAGCACTTTTTCACTCATGGTAATAAAAGCATCAATTGGCTTTACAAAATATTTTGTGAAAAGCACATCGCCAAAACGTTTTTCATGCGGAATGATATTGTCTGCAATGCAAACCACTTTGGTGTGGTTATTCTTTTTTACCCTCCGCAAAATAGTGCCGAGGCAAGGCCCCATAAAAGGCAGCCAGTAACGCACCACAATCAAATCTGGTTTAATATTTTTTAATTCATTGCCAACCTGCAGCCAGTTAAACGGATTAACAGAATTAATACAAACTTTAATGTCCAGATCTTTTGGTGCAGGCTCGGTAGAATATTGTGTAGTGCCTGGAAAAAGAAAGCCTGGATACTGAAGTGAGAAAGTGTAAATACTGACACTATTGCCTTTTTGTTGAAATTCTTTTGCCAGCCGTTCATCGTAAGAAGCAAGGCCGCCTCTGAGCGGATAAGCCGGGCCGATGATGATTATCTTTTTTGGATGGAACACTGATGACACTGATTTAACTGGTATTAACGGATTTTTTTTAGTGCTAATCCATTATGGTTTATCTATTATGTAGAGTTGCGGTTTATCTTTAATCTCTTAGCTTCTTGTTGTTATTAGTAAATATTTTTCTTTTAAATTCAGGCTTCTTGCCAAATGATAAAAGAAGTCCTACTTCTTTATCTGTTGCCTTCAGGTAGTTGATTAATTGTAATTCATGTTCTTCAATCAATCCGTTTTCACCTGCTTTTATCTCAATGATTATTTTATTTTCAACGATAATATCTGCAAAATAATTGCCAACATTATTTTCTTTATAATACACTTCAATAGGAATTTGCTTAGCAGCATTCAATCCTTGTGACCTTATTTCAATCAACAAAGCATTCTTATAAACCTTTTCTAAAAAACTAAACCCCAATTCATTATACACTTTGTAAAAGCACCTGATAATATATCTGTAATATCCTGATGAAGTAACATAAAAATAATTTAATAAAAATCAGTTTTAAATCTGCCCAATCAGTGTCATCAGTGTTCTATCCCTCCAGCCCAACCTTCTTCTCAATCAAATAATTATTTCTATCCGAAGAATTTCTTGCAATCAGTTCTCCTAAAAATCCGGCTAAGAAAAGTTGTGTACCAATCACCAGTGAAATAATACCCACATAAAACAATGGCCTGTCTGTCATATTAAATTTGGCAAAAAAGAATTTAGCAACAAAAAGGTATATCCAAATACAAAAACCTAAAAAGAAAACCAGGCTTCCCCACAATCCAAAAAGGTGCATCGGCTTTTTTCCAAACTTACCCATAAACATAATAGAGAATAAATCAAGAAAGCCATTCACAAAACGGTTCCAGCCAAATTTAGTAACACCAAATTTCCTGGGACGGTGTTCCACCACTTTTTCACCAATCCTTCTAAACCCTGCCCACTTGGCCAGCAGCGGAATGTAGCGGTGCATTTCGCCGTACACTTCAATGCTCTTCACCACTTTATTTTTATATGCTTTCAGGCCGCAATTAAAATCATGCAGCTTTATACCACTCACATTGCTGGCAGTAGCATTAAACAATTTGGAAGGTAAATTTTTAGTCAGCGCATTATCATAGCGTTTCTTTTTCCAGCCACTCACCAGGTCAAAGCCTTCATTCACAATCATTTTGTGCAGCTCCGGAATTTCATCCGGGCTGTCCTGCATATCTGCATCCATCGTAATTACCACATCACCCTGTGCTGCTTTAAAGCCTTCGTTCAGTGCAGCACTCTTGCCATAGTTGCGTTGAAATTTTATACCACGGATACAATTGTTTTTTGCAGCCAGGGCTTCAATCACATTCCAGGAGTTGTCATTGCTGCCGTCATCCACCATGATCACTTCATAACTGTAATGGTTAGCCGTCATCACACGTTCTATCCAGGCCGCCAGTTCCGGCAGCGATTCATCTTCATTAAAAAGCGGAACTACTATTGATATATCCATAAACAAAAAACCAAAAGGCTTTTATTTTTTTAAAAAAGTTATGTTGCCGGCAATCGTATTTCAATTGTACATCGTTGTGTCACTCACTTGTACTTTTTGTTCATTGTGCAACCTGTTTAATGCAGGCAGCCTTTAATTTAAGCAACCTTCTTATCGCTAAGAAAGCCAGCACCCACCGCACTTATCAAAGCCCCAATAATCAAATAGCGAAACACAGCCGAAGATACCATTATTGGCATAAATATTTTTTTCAACTTCTTTGCATTTTCTTCAATTTCATTTGGCAGGTGATTGCCTTCAGCCAGCAGCAGCCGGTTATTCTCCACAATTTTATCATCCCTGAAACCGGTATTGAAACTAAAAAAGACATAAGTAAAAACAGCCATCAGCAATGCAACAATTACAAAAGTTTTAAAGCCGGCAGCAAAATAATCTTTAAAAGATTTCTTGTCCGTTGCCATTTTGTGATACATCAGCAGGCTGCAGACACTGCCTCCCATAAAAATAGCATAAATCAAAAATTGAAAATTACTTTCTACCGGGAGTTTAAGTACATAAAAAGAAATCAGTGATGCAGCTATCATAAGCGTTCCTGTTATCAATCCAATATGCTGAGGTTTTAATTGTATCATTTATTAAGTACTACCTGTTTTTTATTTATTATACCAATTATTTTTCCTTTTAATTGTTTGCCAACAAAAGCCGAATTCTTCGATTTCGATGTAATCATTGATTCATCAAAAATATATTCTACTGAAGGATCAAACAAAGTAAGTGAAGCCGTGGTACCTTCTTTTATTTCAGGCAATGGCAATCCAAATAACTGCCTTGGTGCTACACTTAATCTCTCAACCAATTGCTCTATTGACCATTCACCATTCACCATTGACCATACCACGCCAAACAAACTCTCCAGCCCAATCATCCCATTTTTTGCATACTCAAATTCACAAACCTTGGCATCATAATGTTGCGGAATATGATGCGATGCAATGCAGTCAACAGTTCCATCCAGTAAGCCTTTCAGTAATGCATCTCTGTCTGCTTTGTTTCTAATCGGCGGGTTCACTTTTAAATTGGTATCATAACTGGCGAGGTCTTCATCACAAAAAAACAAATGATAAGGCGTAACAGAACAGCTAATCTGTATACCGGTTTCTTTTGCCCTCCGGATATATTCTAAACTTTTAGCAGTAGAAACACCGGTAAAATGTAAACGGCTGTCAGCATACCTGACCAGTTTAATATCCCTTGCTACCATTAACTCTTCAGCCATAGCAGGCTTTCCGGGCAAGCCCAACTGCGTTGATACAATTCCTTCATTCATCAAACCATTTGCAGCAATGCTCCGGTCGTCTGGTATTTGAATAATGGTACCGTTAAAAACTTTTACATATTGCAGCGCCTTTATCAGCAGTCCGCTGCTTTGAACAGCATTATTGCCATCACTGAAAGCAATGGCTCCGGATTGACGCATGTCATACATTTCTGCCAGTTCATTACCTTCTGCGTTTTTAGAGACAGCTCCAACAGGATAAATATTTACCGCCAACGATTTAGTTTTTTGAACAATATATTCCACCAGCGATTTGGCATGTATAACCGGGTTGGTATTTGGAAACAGCATTACATCGGTGAACCCACCTGTAGCGGCAGCGTTGGCACCGCTTTCCAGTGTTTCCCTGTATTCAAAACCAGGGTCACAAAAATTGGAAAATACATCCATCCACCCAATGCTTACATGCAGGTTTGGCTGCTCAATAAGCTGATCAGTTTTTTCAATAATAGAATCGTCAATCTTTGTAATGATACCCTTGTCAATAAGAATATCTTTTGTTTGTCCGTTGAAAGAAGAAGAGGGGCAAACGATGGTGGCTTGTTTTAGTAAAACCTTCATGTAAAAAAGTTGCGCTAAGTTAGGATAAACTTGCTCTTTTTAAAATTGAAAATTTCAATTACTTTTGCTCTCCTTCTAATTGCCGTAAGGCAATAGGAAAAAATTCGGGATGTAGCGCAGCCCGGTAGCGCACACGTCTGGGGGGCGTGGGGTCGCAAGTTCGAATCTTGTCATCCCGACTTAATTGGACAAATCAGCCTCAGTGCTGATTTGTCCAATTTCATTTTCGCCTTAACCGCTGTTCACATCAGTGATCAAACGGAATACTTCATTATTTTTTAAGAATATATTTTTCCAAAAGTACATTTCTGTTGTTATTGTTATTTATTATTCTAGCGGTGTATTCAATGTTGAATTGACAACTCTAATGTCATCACCTAAAACAGCCTCTACATATAACTGATAGTATTGCGGTTCTAACGGTATTGGCAGCGATATAGACGAGCCTTCACCGGCTTTCTTTATAAACATGGTATTGCCATACTGATCTGTTCTTACCAGGTACCACTCAAACCGGATGCCCTTTCCCTCTTTTTTATACAGCTTCCATTGGCTATTGTTTTTATACATCACATGATAAAGCAGATTTGCACCTACGTTGGTTTTTTGGGTAGGTCTCAAAATTTTAATGTCGGGTATTGGAGAAGCCGCCACTGTATAACTGCTCCAGGTATTAATTACTTTACGATACCCTTGTTTTTTTCTTCCCTGCATATCGAGCAGGCCATTGAGTGATATATAATCAGTAGTCTCTAAATCCTGCCATGCCGGTATCATACCCGATTTTTTTATTGCAGGTATGGAGTCCCATAATTGCAGGGGTACTTTACCCCACGCCATATCTGCAGACAAGGAATCTTTTAATCCCCCTTTATTTTTAGTATCGGCTACCAGCATGTAAGTGTTTATCTGGGGAACATATTTTTTATACATCTGCAGCCGTTTACTTCCTTTCACATCCCAGTTAATATCTATCACAATTGGCCTTACAGAATCTAATAAACGGATTTCACGGCAAAGCCCCGAAAGCCAGGTAATGTATTTATTGTTGTAATTAAAATAATCTGGTTTATAAGTTTGGTTTTCTAAACTGTATAATCCATCTTCTCCCAGATTCCACAACACAATGGTTTTATTGTCCAGATTTTCTTTTACCAGCGCCAGTATTTTTTCTTTTTCGGTTTCCATTTTCTTTTGGTCGTCGAGTAATAGCGGACTCATAAGTATTCCAAATCGGGCAATAAGATGCATGTTATTTTTAGAAACTACCCTGCCAATTGTTTTGTCATAAAAGCCCGGCATGGTTCTTTCGATTGTATTGATGCCGATCTTCTTCATTTCATGCACATCATTTTCGATTGTATTCAGCATCAGGGTATGCCTGTTTCTAAACCAATTGTATCCTTTATCGTACACAATGCTTTTCAGCGTATCCGTCATTTTGTAGTGAGCAGCATATTTATTTAATGCAGGCTCAGGGATATCTGCAGGTACCTTGATACTATTATTAGTCGGTGAATTGATTAATATTTTTTGCAGGTTAGCCGTCCAGTCCGCCGTTTTGGTTTTGTTGTCATTGGTGTAATCTTGATCATATTTCGAATTGTAAAAAACAACAGATTTAATTTCTTTAAAAGCAGTGTCCATACTTTTCCAGGCATCATTCCACCATGCTATTTTATTGGCAGATAAGGTAGCTGCTTCTGTTACCATAACGGGTAGCCCATTAAAAGCAAATGATCTGTGATAGGGGCGGTACAAAGAGTCAAAAGTTTTTTGCGGCAAATTTGTTTTTGATACAGCCACAGCGGTATCCAGCACAGTTACCCCAAGCCAGTCTACATATTTTTTGCCGGGAAAAAAGTCTGCTATTGATTCAGCATTACCTGGGTTCCAAACCCATATAACTTTATCAGCACCTGCGGCATCAAATACAGTATGAACATATTGCCATGCGGATTTAAAACTGGCAGCTTCTGTATTGTTATTAGCAAAAGAATTTTGTGGCTCCAATGCTAATCTCAGAAACAAAGGTTTGTTTAAAATAGCAGCCTGTGTGGCAAATGACCTGATCAAAGTATCGTATTTACCAGCTGTTATATTTTGCAACAGTTCTTTTTCTTCGTTGCCAGATACATTTTTTGGCAAGAGTGAAAATGAAATAAGCGGCATAGCATTGTTGTCATACACTTTTTTAATACTGTCTGCAGGAAGAATTATTTTACCGTCTTTTTCCGGGCTAATGTAAAATGCGATAAGCGAAAAATTATTTTTCTTTTGATTACCTGCGGAAAAAACTTCAGTCACATTAGTAGCACCATTATCAGCTGATGGTTGGTATAAGCCTGCATAAAAAACCTGGAGTTCCGGCAGCGGCTTTGGTAAAAAAGTTGGTAACTGAATATGTTTGGTATATCCAAAAATAAAAAGACTTATTACCAGGAAGGAGAGTATTACCGAATAGGTTCTTAAAAAACCATGTGTTTTAATAATTAGCCAGTTGTGGCTTCTTATTTTTTTGGAAAAAGTATCCATGGTACTGTCACTTTTTATATAGCCAGAAACAGAGAGCATGAAGAGCATAAAAAAAACCTGGATGGATGCCAGTCCCACCATGAAAATAGTATAAGGATTATAATCGTGCCACAGGCCATAACAAATGGCTGCTACAGAAACCAGCAGTACGGATATATTGGGAATATTTAATGCCAGTGGTAAAGGATCTGAATCATTTTTTGGCGTAGGGATATAAGGCACTTTTTTGCGAAACAATGTATAAATAAATCCAACAGAATGTATCCACCAGGTACCTATTTGTAAAATACCACCCACAATATGAAAACCACGTTCTGTTTCTTCTGCCACCCATTTTTGTACATAGTGCCTTATTAATATTCCCATGGCAAACAAAGGAAAAGAGGCCAGCATAAAGCTGAGTATATCCATTTGCAATGGAATATATCCTGTAAATAAGGAGATAACAGGGATCAGGAAATTGATAAAAAATATGATGCCTGCCAAGTAGTGAAATGGCAGGGTAAAATAATGTAGTTTTTGTCTCCATGTAAATTTGGTAAACAGTTTTGGGTAGGTTGCTACCAACAGTTCCCATGTGCCACGAGACCATTTCAACTGCTGCTTGTAATAAGACGAAAGTGTGGCAGGTACCAGCCCACGGGTAAGTATGGCCGGTACATAAATTGATTTCCATCCTTTGGCATGTATCTGCATGGCAGTATGCATATCTTCCGATAATCCGCTGGCATGGCCACCAATAGAATCTAAAGCAGCCCTTCGAAAAGTGCAGTTGGCACCAATGGCCTGCACTGTTCCATAACTGTGCATACTCATCATCATAGGGCCATAAAACTGGTAGGTTTGTTGTGCTGATCCTTTGGCAACGAGGCTTTCCTGTTGATTGTAGTAAGCCTGCACAATTTGCACAAACCCAATTTTTTGATCATCAAAATAAGCTACTACATGATCCAGAAATTCCGGGCAGGGAATATGATCCGGGTCAAGCACCACACACAATTCACCAGTGGCAAACTGGAGGGCATTGTTAATATTGCCGGCTTTGGCATTTTTTTTAATTATCCTTGTTACATGCCTTACACCCAGGCGGTCACAGAGAGCTTTTACTTCGGGGGCATCTGCTTCATCGCAGCACCAGGCTGTATGAGGATAAGTGATTTTCTGAATTGCTTCCAATGTATCCTGCAGCATATCAAACGGCTCGCCTGCACAAAAAGTAGTGAGTATATCAACAGTGTAAATTTTATCAGTGACTCTTATTTCATCAGCCGAAATGGAGAAATAATGATACCACTCATGCAAAAATTTCAGGCAGTAATAAATCATGGTAATCATCAGCATTACATACAATGGGTAATACCCAATGTTGCCATGCTGCAGCATAGTAAATAAAAAAAAGCCCATGGCAATCACCCCGGTGATGATCATTACCCGGAGTGCCTTCTTTTCCTTTACTAAAGGCTTCTGTATAGCGATTGGTTTAAAGTTCATTATTCTACTACATAAAATGGTGTATTGGCTGTGGCACAATAACCTTTGTTATTAAAAACGGTGATAAATATTCTGTAAGGCCCTTCCTTCAGGGGTGCTTTAAAGCTGGTATTTTGTTTACTGCTGTCTGCAAGCAATGCCGGCACTACAGGTGCTTTTTTAAAATTGTTCCAAGTATGGCCCCAGTAAATCCAGTCTTCTTTTAAAATTTCCCAATGATATTTCAGACTATCTGTAGGTTGGTTTTTTTGCAACAATAAAGCAATAGAATGTTGTGTGCCGGGGTTGACAATAATATTATCTCTTGCGCCCAGGCTGTCTATCAGCATGAACTGTACTTTTGGAGATACATGTGCAGTAACTGAATCCTTCCAGCAATCGTTGAGTACTTCTTTTATTTCTGTGGCAGAGCCCTCTTCATTAAAAACACTGTACCAGGTATGTGTATATTCCTGGCGGCTGCCCCAGTAATATACCAGCGACCCTAAAAAATTACGATCATCAACAGGCATATACTTTGTATAAAATTCATGAAATTGTTCAGCTTTTTTGGTACTTGTATTTTCAATAGGTGCCTGCCAGGTAGTGTTTTCAGCTTCAAAGCCCCCATTGGGCGACCATTCCGTTATCACATAAGGGCCGTTCCATATCCATTTTCTTCTTTTCATTTTAATTCTCAAAGCCTTCAGTTCATTGTATGTATTGAGGGAAATAAAATCAAGGTCACGTATTCTCAACCTGATATTTACCAAGCTGCCTTTTTGCATATTGATGATGGCGGTAGATACTGGATGATCCGGATCGATGCTGTGGACCATAGCCAACAGCTTATTAAAGGTTTTGTAAAAAGAAGAAGCCTTCAGGGTGAAAGGCATTTGCAATTCATTGCCAATTGTCCAGGTTAATAATGCAGGGTGGTTTTTGTACCGCATTACAATAGCCTTAAAGCCATTATACATGTCGGTTACTTTTTTTTCGTCATTGTAAAATTCAGTGTATTGGCCACCGGGAATGTCAAAACAAGCCATTACTGATACATTATATTTTTCAGCTTCGTCTAAAACAAAGGCCAGTTTGGTAGTATCCCAGCAACTAATTGTATTACCACCGCAGGCGGCCATTTCATCAATATAAGAGATGCCAGCCCCGCCTTTTATTACAAAGGGCTTACCATTTTTATACATTGCAAACCCACCATTTTCCTTTTTTATAAATACTTTTTTTGAGGAGTTGCCGGCCATCGTATATTTTGAATCATTACTGCCGCATGAAACCAGCAGCATTGCAGCAAGGGTGCAAGCCATATACAGGAGACTTACAGCAGGAGTGATTGCGAATTGAATTTTTTTGCAGCGAATAGTTTTGAACATTGTTATTAAAATCAAAATCAGTTTAAATATACTTTAAGCAAAAAAATATTATGTTATGCAGTTAACGTACTTCTAAGCAAAAAAATTACTAGTGACAGTTATTATTTTTTATTGTGTTCAACAGTATAAAAAGTACTACGCTGTTTTATACAGCAAAACTTTTATTTAGTAATAAAATGTGTCTGTCTAAAAACAGTTGCAGCATTTGATAGAAACAAATTAGCCGGGATTACAACAGCATGAATCAACAACGATCGTTAAGGGGAATTTCAAATATTGAATTTTAACTGGGGATTTGTATAAAGCCATAAGGCATTAAAATCCTGGTTTCTGGTATTCGATTTACTTCAATTCGGTTGCAATATAAGAATTTTAAATACGTTTTTACCTTATTGAATTAATTTACCACCTAAAAAGTGATGACTATATTTGAAAAAAAGTATCTGTAAAAGATAGATTTGTAATACAAGTATGGTCAAAATGTTTTTTAAATTTCAATGTAATGCATAAAAAGATTGCGGTCATTTTAGTAATTATTTTATTGTCCCTTCCGGTTGTGTACAAGCTGATACAAATGGGGAGACAACACTCAACTGATGCTTTAGAGGAACAATTTTTAGAACCCGTACTGGCAACATGCGATGTAAGCAAAAATGATTTTTCGATTACGAATGACAGTATGCTGCATTACTCTTTAAAATGGGTAAATGAATCAGCGGGGGCATTGCCGGTTGATGCTTTAGCAGCAATATCAAAAAAAAATAAACCCTTGTTTTTAAATCTTGAAATTTGGCCAAGACAACTGATAAAAAAATTAGACAAAAATGTTTTAGCGGCTCTAACCGCTGGAGAATATGATGATAAAATTATTTCACTGGCTAAATCCCTTACCTTATTTACACAGCCGGTATATATCAATTATGATCCTGAAATGGAAGTGCCGCTGAATAAATACCCGTGGCAAAGTCAATCGGGCAACCAATACATTTCGTCTTTCAGGCATCTCAGTATTTTGTGCAAAAAATATGCACCCAATATAAAAATGGTTTGGAGTCCGTCGGGCTTTCGTGGTACAGAAGAATACTGGCCGGGGGCTGATGTTACAGACTACTGCAGTTTTATTTTAGATAATTCTCCGGTAAAAGCAGATGATCCACGTACACCATTTTCTTCCGTATTGGAAATGATCAGAAGAAAATTGATCCGCCTGCGTTTTTGTGATA
>JANMJU010000158.1:0-10011 GCA_031371545.1 Chitinophagaceae bacterium | reverse complement strand
CCATTAAAAAACTGGTAGCCCGACAAGCGGCAGCGTTGCTCAATAAAATCATCATTGCAATCCTTGATCATGATGCCACAGGGTTTGTCTTTTTTATTTTCCCGGATGAATAAATCAATGGCATCAAAGAGCAGTGATTGGTGAGATGGATTTTTAAAATAAAAGCCGGGGTAATTGATCCTGAACAAATGCCCACATACCAGCAGGAGCAGCCGTTCCGGCAATATCATTTTTATCAGCCTGCTCCGCACTGATTGATCGTTTTTAAAATTCAAATGTTTGTGTTTAAAACCGAACTGCTGCAGGTACAGCAGGCCAATCAATTGATTGTTTAAAAAAACTTGTACATAATTGTTTTCAATATCGGCAATAGCCGATTGCTCAAATGCCAGCAGGTGGCGGCTTTTTAAGTGATGAGTTTCAGGTAAAAAATCATCCCAGCTGTTTCCACAGGTTGAAATGTTTTTTGTTATGGTGATGTGGATGTTCAAATGGTGGTTTGTGCAAATATCTGCTATCGTATCTTTTGGTACGCATTTAAAACATCAGCGGTAAAAGTATTTTGCAGATGGCTATAATAGTAAAGTTGCCGTTAGTATTATTTTTTTGTTCCCTTCAATACTTTCTTTGGAGCGGCTGTCTTTAACGCTTTAGCATTCAGGCTGCTCACAATTTGTTTGCCGCTTTTGGCTTCAATTGCTTTACGGGTATTGCCGGCAATATCGCCGCCCTGCTTTGCAATCACTTTGTTTTCATCAAAGTTTTTCGGCTTTTTCTCCTTACTTATTTCTGTTGTGGAAGCTTCAGCCAGTATGTTCAGCACCAGTTCAAGATTGGTCATGTTATCCCGTAGATTTTCTTTCTTCAGGTTCTTGTGCTGCTTGTATTCTTTCAACGTTTTGCCGCTCCATGCTTTGGTGATAATATCTGTAAGCGAAGCAAACTCCTGCCCTTTTTTTAGGCCCCGTTCCTCCCATTTATCGGTGAGTTCTTTTCTTACTTCTATACTTTTTAGGTGTTGGTTAATCCAGTTTTTACTGTAGCCAAGTTTCAGGTAATTTTCCATTGCCCTGTCAATGCTCAGTTCCGGGTTTTGTAATTCTTCAATTCTTTCATAACCTGTTTTTGCCAGCCATTGTTTAAAGGGTTCTGCCTTGGGTGAAGGGATGGACTGGATGAGGCGGAAGAGTTGTTCGGTATCGGCTACATCGGTGTTGTAAAACTTGCCATCGGGAGATTGCATTTTCAGTTGTCCGATTTTTTCGAACAACTCACTTCCTTCTTTTTTAAGTTTCGATTTTAAGTCTGCCCAGTATTTTCTGGGGCGTTGATTGCCGGTTAAAATTTCAATTATATCTATCACCGAGAAATACCATTTCTCTTCTGCTGCATCCCAATGGCTGCGGATTTGTTTATGTTCAAAAAGTTTTATGTTGCTCATGGAGGTTTTATTGTTTGTTGATTATTGAAAGCGAATATTTCAGTTTCATAAAAAAGTAGCATAAGCAAAGTACAAAACTTTAAAGATGACTTTAAAATTTTTGTTTTTCTAATTCTGGTTAGTGAGAAAATGAAACAGTGCTATGGCGGCAGTATATCCCGTTACTGGTGATGAAGAACTGAATGGGGAAATTTTTTATTTGGCACAAGGTGCAAACACAGCTTACCTGCGCCTCAACCTTGCGCCAGCGAGCGCCTGTTGGCTCATATAGAAAATATTATTGTGAATGAAGAAAATTATGCAGCAAGCCTTTTTGCCAACTCTTCACGTTGTGTCCATTTATAACCAGTAAGGCCGTACTCCTCAAGCGCATCCATAATTGTAGATGGTATTTCATTTTTATCATTTAGAATGACAATTCCGTCCGTATTTAGCCTTACCGTTTTCGTGTCCTCAAATGCCCATAATACGCCACCAATTGTATCTTGTCTTGGGGTATTAATAGCCCGAACTAAAGTTTCATTTCGATTTTTAGATTTAGGGATTGAAAAATCAAACCGGTGAGAAAAGCCGCTTTTACCGGCAAAAATTGAATCCCTTATGCAACCTATTTCCTTTTGTTCAAAAAAATCAGCAACATCTTCAATAAAGAAACTTTCAACCTTTGGTTCTGACAACATAAACATGTCGTCTATTGCCAGCATAGCTTGTATTAATCTATGTTTAACTTCAGGAAAATTTTTTTCTGTAGTATTTGCCATTAATTCATCATTTCTTTTTTTTATGCCAAAACCATTTAAAATTGTATTGAATTCTAGTGTTCGTTTTTCACTTCTTTCCAAATTCACGCCAGACAATCTTAATTCATTTATCGTAGTGCCTCCGTCTGTTAAAATAAATTTTCCATTCTCTGGCTTTACATAAATCTCTAAATAGTCATTATGATGATTTAAAAAGGGGGTTGTTATTTCATACCAATCTCCAAGTTGTCTAAAGGACATCCCCTCTCTGATCCACTCAACATATTTATTAATCAATTCTTTCACAATAATAAAACTTTGGTGACTTTATAAGATTCAATATTACAATATTTAAAAAACTTTTCCATTCTTTCATATAGATCATCAGCTTCAAAAATATTTAGCTCTGGTAAATCTTCTAAAGGTATAGCCCATCTGGCACCCCATTCTTCAATATAAATATGCACATGGCTTTTATTGACAAATTTCATTCCTTCATACTTAACCAATTCAGTCGCTGGTGCCGGTCCTGGAGGATTTTCATGACCACCATTGAAATCAAGCCTTCGGATTTGAAAAGCCTTGCTGTATCTAAGTTGATATGTCGTCTTTGTATTATTATAAGGGAATTTTCTATTTACATCTGCTTGAAATAAATAACGTCCATCATCTGACTTTAATTCAATTTCGATTGCTTCTCCATGTATAGGAAATTCAACCACTATATTATCGACAGGAATTTTCCTGATATTAAATAATTTAACTGCCTCTTCGGTTGATAAGTTCATATTAATGGTAAAGTAGTATAAATTTCTATAAAATAAAAATATCAACAGTTGGATAATTGACTCCAAATGCATCCACGAAATGCATCAACTAATTTCATAATTATTTCCCCACAAATCCAAACCTAAAACCACGTCTTCGTACCTTCGCCCCATGCACAATTACTTAGAAGAACTGAACGAACCCCAGAGAGAAGCGGTGACGCATAAAGACGGGCCACTGATGATCATTGCCGGTGCAGGAAGCGGTAAAACAAAAGTATTAACCACACGGATTGCTCACCTGATGGGGTTTCACGGAGTGGATTCATTTAATATACTGGCGCTCACTTTTACCAACAAAGCGGCGAAAGAAATGAAGGAACGTGTGGAGCGTACGCTGGGTAATAACGAGGCAAGAAATTTATACATCGGCACTTTTCACAGTGTGTTTGCAAGGATACTCAGAGGTGAGGCTAACAAAATCGGTTACCCCAGCAGCTTTACTATTTACGATACGGATGATGCCAAGAGTGTGATCAAAGCGGTGATCAACGAAATGGAACTGGATGATAAAATTTACAAGCCCAATGTTGTTTACAACCGAATATCTTCTGCTAAAAACAGTTTGATAAGCCCGGAAGAATATAAAAACGACTGGGCATTGCAGCAGGAAGATGCCAGGGCCAATCGGCCTGCACTCGGCAGAATATATGATGCCTACAACAAGCGTTGTTTTAAAAACGGTGCCATGGATTTTGACGACCTGTTATTTAAAATGTATGAGCTGCTGAAGAATCACCCTGATGCATTGAGCAAATACCAGCGCAAGTTTAAATACATCATGATTGATGAGTACCAGGATACCAATACTTCCCAATACGAAATCATCAAACTGCTGGGTGCCATGCATGAAAATATTTGTGTGGTGGGAGATGATGCACAAAGCATTTACAGTTTTCGTGGCGCCACCATTGAAAACATTCTGCAGTTTGAAAAAGATTATGATGATGTGAAAGTGGTGAAGCTGGAACAGAACTACCGCAGCACCAAAAGCATTTTAAATGTAGCCAACGAAATTATCAGCAACAATAAAAATCAATTGCCCAAAACTTTGTGGACTGATAAAGCTGATGGAGATAAAATAAAATTAGTAAGAACGGCTACTGATAACGAGGAAGGAAAATATGTGGCTGATACGATACAGGAAGAAAAATTGCGGAATCATTTTTTCAACAATGAATTTGCAATTTTATACCGCACCAATGCACAGAGCCGCAGTTATGAAGAAAGCCTGCGGAGGATGAATATTCCTTACCGCATTTACGGCGGCTTATCATTTTACCAGCGTAAAGAAATAAAAGATTACATCGCTTACCTGAGAGTGGTGGTAAACCCAAGCGATGAAGAAGCTTTGAAACGCATTATTAATTTCCCTGCAAGGGGCATTGGTAAAACGAGTTTGGACAGGGCAATTTTAGCAGCCAATGAAAATGATTTAACGCTTTGGCAGGTAATTGAAAAAGCTTCGCTGTATGGTTATAAAGCCGGTACACTGGAAGCCCTCAGCAACTTTGTGATGATGATAAAAATGTTTCAGAGTGAGTTGCAGAAAAAGAATGCGTACGATCTGGCAGTGATTGTGGGAAAGAGTACATTGATTGTAAAAGAATTATTCAATGACAAAACCACCGAAGGTGTTGCCCGGTATGAGAATGTGCAGGAATTATTAAACTCAATTAAAGAATTTACTGAAACGCCGATGAATGAAGAAGATGGCGAAGTGGGAGATAAAGACCTGGGTACTTTTTTACAGCAGGTTTCTTTATATACCGATGCAGACAATAATAAAGATGATGCAGACAGTGTAAAACTGATGACGATACATGCGGCGAAAGGATTGGAATTTAGTTGTGTGTTTGTAGGTGGGCTGGAAGAAACACTTTTTCCCAGCGGCATGAGCATAAATACAAGAGAAGAACTGGAAGAAGAACGCCGCTTATTTTATGTAGCCATCACCAGGGCAAAGAAAAAACTGTGGCTAACGTATGCGAATGCCCGTTACCGTTTTGGACAATTACAACAAAATGAACCGAGCCGTTTTATTGATGAAATGCCGGAAGATTATATTGATAAAAGTTTTGCCGGCGGCGGTGTACGCAACCAGGGCGGGCATAGTAATAACTGGGGTGGCAGTGCTTTTGACAGAATGGGAGGCAGCGGCAGCAAGCCGGCTTTTCCTGCAAGGAAAGAAGAGAAAAGCAGACCTGCTTATTTAGTGCCTGTTCGTCCGCAGACAAAAGAACATACGCCTTCGGAAGACTTTGCCCCGAGTGATACCAGCAACCTGCAGGCAGGGCAAAAAGTAGAGCATCAGAAATTTGGTTTTGGTGAAGTACTGAAGATGGAAGGCGCTGCACACAACCCGATTGCCAGTGTGCTGTTTGAATTAAATGGGGAGAAAAAAATTATGCTGAATTATGCAAAGCTTAGGATAATAACAGATGCCCAAAACCCCTCCTGATAAAAATTGGAATAAATTCCGGGGCTTAAAGGCAAGAGTTCAAAAATTTAAATTGTTTGCTGAGATATTTGGTCTTATTATCCTTGATTGGCAAAGAACAATAGTTGATGTGGAAAATAAAATAATTATTAAAGGTTTGATGTACCGCCTCTCCCCTTTAGAGGGCGAGGAAGGGTGCTGGAGTGTTTAAATAATTACCTCCAACTTAAACCCCGGTTTACCTTCCACACTTTCGAGGTTGAAGTTGCCGTCAAATGCTTCTGTCTTTTCCTGTATGTTAGAAAATCCTTTGCCGTATTGAATCGCTTTCAGGTTGATGCCAATGCCATCATCCTCTATTGTCATCCTGATTTTGCTGCCCAGTGTTTCTACTTTTATTAAAATATTTTTAGCAGCAGAATGTTTTTCAATATTTGTTACCTGCTCTTGTGTTATGCGGTACAAAACAGTTTGTATGTCGGCGGTGGCAATGTTGATGGCATTTTCATCCAGCAAAATTTTGTAGCGGATATTTTTATTTTGCTGCAATCCTTTTAGCAGGTCGTCCAGCGCCAGCTCAAAACCAAGGTCATTCAGCACAATCGGCGATAAGCGTTTAGAAATATTCCTGATACCCGATATAGAATCCAGCAACAATTCCTGCGCTTCCTGCAGCCAGCCCAACCCGGCTTTATTAATTTGGCTTTTGGCCTGTGCAAGGTGCATGTTAATGGCAGCCAGCACTTGGTTGATATTTTCATTCAGTTCTTCACTGATCACTTTGCGTTCGTTTTCTTCTGCCTGAAAAATAGCCCTCATCATATTGATGTGGTGTTGCCTGCGGATCTTGTCGAGCTGTTGCTGCAGGGCATCTATTTCTGTAAGATCCTGCATGGTACCGATGAGGCGGAGCGCTTTTTGATTTTCGTCTCTCACCACAAAAAGCCTATCTAATATGAGTTTGTAACTGCCGTCTTTGGCCCTGAACTGGTACTTGCCCCACCACACTGATTTAGTGCTGGCCATTATTTCATCCACTTCTGTAATCACTCTTTTTTTATCCTGCGGATGCAGGTTGTTGCGCCACCAGGTTTCATTGTCGGCCATTTCTTCATTGCTGTAGCCAAACAGGTCAATCATTCCTTCATTATAAAATGATTGGCGGGTTTCAAAATCATATTCCCAAATACCTTCTTTGGTAGCAATGGATAAAAGCTGGAAACGGTTGATGGATTTAAAATAATCTTCCGAATTTGAAACAGAAAGTGTTGGTTCCTGAGCTGGTAGCATATTGCTGGATTATTATTTGCCTGTAAGCTAAATAAGTTTTTTGTGTTTATTTTATTTTGTGCTGAACAGCTTTGTATAAAAAACAATTTATACTTTTTGTTCCTCAGGCAAAAAAGATTTTAATATCCTTTTGCATAATAAAGCAGTACTGCGGCATCGCCAAATACCAATTCTTTTTTATCAGCCTTGTACACAAACAGCGACCAGGAATATTCACCTGCTGTAATATCCATGCCGGCATTGGTAACTTTTACAGTACAGGGCAATGCTGTTGATTTGTCTGTTTGATAAAAAGTTATTTCGCCTGTGGCCGTGTTCTCTCCGGTGCTGTCGGTAATTTTCAGGTACTGAATAATGTTTACCGGAGGGTTTACCGTACCGGGCTTAGCATCTTTTTTGTAAACCATCCATTTACCCATCAACTCCGCAAGGGTAACTGGTACCGGGTCTTTATATACATCCGGATTCACCGTAAGCTTGCCATAATTTTCATAAAAAAACTGGTTGATTTTTTTAAATGTATGAATATAGTTTTCCTGGTTATCCATCACCAGCTGGCTGTCGACCACTGACAATATCGTGTACACATCGGCGGCAGCCAGCAATACATTTCCAGGTTCTTCAATAGAAGCTGAGCCGGTCATGTTGGTCATGTTGCTGCCTTCCCTGGTAATTACATTTGAGCTGCTGGTAAAATTCAAATAAATGGTATCTGTAAAATCAATGGCTTGTTTGCTTTTGTCGGTACGGCCAATTTCCTGCCACTTGCCTGCCAGCTGTTCCATTGCAAAAACAGGTTTGTTTTTATTGCCGGGTCGTTTGTTTTTTGAAACATCTATTGGCTGCACCCCTTTCCGCTTTACTCTTTGTGCAGAGACTGCAGCTGTGAGGCTGAAGAATAAAACTAAGCTGGCTATTTTTTTTATTTGCATGAAATATGGATTTGAATATTTTAAAGAGGCTTTTTGCAAACAGATCGTTGCACCGAAACTTGTAATATTATTTTAAATAAAAAAATTAACCTGCTTTTATTAAACTCCTGTTGTAATAAACCAGTACTTAAAGATAAAAAATCCCTTAACATCTACTCATATTTTCGAGATTGGAAATTATTAACCTCAAAACAGTAAGCTAAAAGGCGGATTAAAACAAAATACTGGCATTACCGTTAAATTTGCAAAGTAACATCAAATTACTTTTTATGATCAAGACAGGAAGTGCCATTATCAGCATATATACAGAAATGACCCCTAACCCGGAAACAATGAAATTTGTAGCCAACAAATTATTGTATCCCGGTAAAAGCATCGACTTCCCTGATGAAGCCAGTGCTACACCTTCTCCGCTGGCGCAGGAATTATTTACTTTTCCTTTTATCAAATCGGTTTTTATAGCAAGCAATTTTATTACGCTTACTAAAACCAATGAAACGGATGACTGGCAGGATGTGATACCAACCATTAAACAATTTTTGAAAGAATACCTGGAAGATGGAAAAGTGGTGGTGAATGAAGAAGCTGTTGCCAGCATGAAAACAGAAAGCAGCAATACCGTTAGTGAAGATGATGACGATGTGGTAAAACGTATTAAAGAGCTGTTGGAAAATTATGTAAAACCTGCAGTTGAAATGGATGGCGGCGCCATTCAGTTTAAAAGCTATAATGATGGTGTTGTAAACCTGATGCTGCAGGGAAGCTGCAGTGGCTGCCCTTCTTCGATGATCACTTTAAAATCTGGTATTGAAGGAATGATGAAGCGGATGATCCCGGAAGTAAAAGAAGTGGTTGCGGAAGCAGAGTAAACCCCTATCCCCTAAAGGGGTGTTTTAAAAAGTAAAATAAATTTTGAGCATCTTTTTACAGATGCTTTTTTATTTTGCAAATGCCTTTATGTAATGGTGAATGCTCCAATAAAATCAAAAAATATCTTTTACAACAAAACAGTAATTTACCTGCTATAGAAATAAAAAATATTTGATGAGCTTAACAGAAATCTGGCAGCAGTTTGTAACAGGAATGAAGGATACCGGCTGGCTGGAATACATTGCTGTATTTGCCGGCATAGCAAGTGTATGGTTTTCCAGGATTGAAAATATACTGGTGTATCCTGTTGGGCTGATCAATACTATTTTTTATGTGTCCCTGAGCATGAAGGGGCAACTGCTGGGTGAGGCTTCTGTAAATTTTTATTACACAATCATGAGCATTTATGGATGGTATTTATGGACTAAGAAAAACAGCCAGCAGGATCACATCGTTCACATCAGTTATTCCAATAAAAAATGGCTGCTGTACCAGGGTTTATTTTTTGCTGCTTTTTACATCGGCATATTTGCATCGCTTACTTATTTAAAAAAAGATTTTGCACCCGGCGCTATTCCCTGGGCGGATGCATTTGCTTCTGCCACTGCTTTTACCGGCATGTGGCTGATGACAAAGAAAAAAGTAGAGAGTTGGTACTGGTGGATTGCCACCAACATTGCTTCCGTTCCTTTGTACTTTGTAAAACAATATGTTTTTACAAGTGTGTATTATGTGGTTTTATTTATTATGGCAATCTTCGGGTTAATGGAATGGATGAAGAGGGCGGACACAAATTCAAAATAAAAAAGAAAAGCTATGTCTTATTGCAAAGCCATTGGCTTTATGAAAGTGGATGAAGTTTCTGTTCATAAAATATACCACGATACCCAGTATGGTTTTCCAATTGAGGATGACAATGAATTATTCTGCCGCCTCATTTTAGAAATCAATCAGGCGGGCCTTAGCTGGACCACCATTTTAAAAAAACAGGAAGGTTTTAGAAAAGCCTATCACAATTTTAATATTAAAAAAGTAGCGGCTTATACCGATAAAGATTTTGAGCGGCTGATGAATGATGCCGGCATCATCCGCAACCGGTTAAAAATTAATGCAGCAATAGAAAATGCAAAAACTATTGTACAATTGCAAAAAGAATTTAAGTCTTTTAAAAACTGGCTGAGTCATCATCATCCAAAAACAAAAGAGGAATGGACAAAGCTGTTTAAAAAAACATTCCGTTTTACCGGCGGAGAAATTGTAAATGAATTTTTAATGAGTACGGGTTATTTGCCCGGGGCACATCAGCAAGATTGCCCGGTATTTAAAAAAGTAATAAAGGCTAAACCAGCCTGGAAATCCTTCGACTCTGTTCGGGATAAAAAAATTTGAATGAAAAAAATTGTTATTGTTGGGCCAGAATCAACAGGAAAAAGCACTTTGTGTGAAAAGTTGGCAGCACATTATAATACCA
>JANMJU010000139.1:0-1992 GCA_031371545.1 Chitinophagaceae bacterium | reverse complement strand
AATTTTATTTCAGCTTCTTTCAAAAAATTAATGAGGTTTACTGCTGTTAATTTGTTTACCTTATTAAGTTGAAAAGTATCTGCCGCCGGAACAGGCATCGGCTTTGACTGAAGGCGGTTAATGGTCAATGTTGGTGTGCCTTTCAAATCCCTGCTGTAATCAAAAATGCCATTCAAAAATATGGTGGCGCTGCCCAGGCTAAAGGGTTTTTCTACCCGGGGATATTTGTTTTTGCTGATGCCTATTTCCCGGCTATTTTTTTTCACCAGCAGCAGTTCATACACTGCTGTAAAGCTGTCGCATTGCAGTGTTAACTTAGCCGGATAAAGAATAGCTTCTTCTGCAGCGGCTATTTGTAATTCAAGATGAATGGAAGGGCTCCCACCTTTTGGAAAATATTCCATCTGCCAGGTGCCCGGATAATTGTCGGACTGAGCCAATAAAGAAGCTGAGGTAACCAACAGACAAAAAAATAGTATCAGCGTTTTCATGTTCATGTAAGCCTAGTGGCGGTAAGCCGGTAATTTTTTGTGCAAACTATGAAAACTTTTCAGCACCTGAACCAAACTGTTGTTTGTGTTTAGTTAAATCACATTTTCCTAAGTGTAAGATAGTAACAGGTTTGACTGATAACTGTTATACAAAAGGCTGCAAATAAAAAATTAACCGTGGATGTTTTTAAACAAGCTAATTTTATGTAACAATAAAATATTTTTTATGGAACACACAAAACGTTTGGAAGAATTAAATAAAGAAGCACTAGAAAAATTGGAAGAATACATGAAAGCAAAAGGGGAAGCAGCCGCCGAACACAAGGAAAAGATTGGTACTGCAAAAGATAAATGGCAGGCTTCCTGGAATGATTTTTTAGAAACACTGTTGGTGCTGGAAAAACTGGAGATCTGATTTTTATTTTGCTGGCTATTCCTTTTGTCAAAATATTTTATGAATGCACTAATCCTGTGTGCAAGTCCCTTTTGAATGATACTATTTTCTCAGTATGATACTCCACTCCCCTGCAGACCTTGGTTATTTGCCAAAGCGAATTATTTCGCTTGTTCCTTCACAAACAGAATTGCTGTTTTACCTGGGGCTTGATGAGGCTGTAGCAGGCATCACAAAATTTTGTGTGCATCCTCAAGAATGGAAAACAAATAAAACAATTATTGGCGGCACAAAAAATATTAACCTGCAAAAAATAAAACAACTCCAGCCAGATTTAATAATTGCCAACAAAGAAGAAAATGTAAAAGAACAAGTGGAAGCGCTTGCCAAAGATTATCCAGTATGGGTCTCTGATATTTCAGTTTTAGATGATGCCCTGCAGATGATAAAAGATGTTGGCCAGCTTACTCATACTTCAGCCAGGGCAGATGAATTGGTCAATAAGACAAAAGAAAATTTCAGTACGCTTCCTTTGCCAGTTAAAAAAATAAAAACGGCTTACCTCATCTGGCGCAATCCTTACATGACAGTTGGTGGAGATACTTTTATTCATGATATGCTGCAAAGATGCGGTGTTGAAAATGTCTTTGCTGGAGCAAACCGTTATCCTGTAATTGATGTACAGGAACTAAAAGAAAAAGGTTGTGAATTGCTCCTCCTTTCTTCGGAGCCCTACCCTTTTAAACAAAAGCATATTGATGAACTGCAATCGCATTTACCGGGCACAAAAATCATTTTAACAGATGGGGAAACGTTTAGCTGGTATGGCAGCAAGCTGTTGCATGCACCCAATTATTTCAATTCTATTTTTAACCAACCCGGCTTAAGTTGATTTCCCTTTTGATGGCAACCATTTAGCATAAGTATTGCAGAGGTTAAATAACATTTTTAAAAAACTCAAATTCACTTATTTTTGCAAAAAACAACTACACATGGGTAAATACAAAGCCGGCGTTTTATTTGGCAAAGAATTAGAAGCTCTTTACAATGACGCAAAAGATAATCAATTTGCACTGCCAGCAATAAACTGCATCGGTACCAATACCA
>JANMJU010000118.1:0-32225 GCA_031371545.1 Chitinophagaceae bacterium | reverse complement strand
GCAGCAATAAAAATTCCTGTGAGAATATCCGATATCAACTACGGCAATCATGTGGGCAATGATGCTTTTGTTTCTATCCTTCACGAAGCCAGGATACAATGGCTGCAACAACATGGTTATACAGAATTAAATATCGGCGGTGCCGGATTAATAATGGGTGACCTGGCTGTTGAATTTAAAAACGAATCTTTTTATAGAGACATTATTGAGGTGAAAATATTTGCCGGGGAAATTTCAAGAGTGAGTTTTGAATTATTTTATCAGTTGACTACAGCAAGAAGCGAAAAACAAATTTTGCTGGCCAATGCAAAAACCGGAATGATATTTTACAGCTACGAAATAAAAAAGCCAGTATCTATTACAGATGAAATGAAAGCCATACTTACTGGCAGCTAATTAATCATTGTTCCAAATACGCCAACTTTCTTCTGCCTGTATCAGCAGCATGTCGTAACCATTTTCAATAACAGCGCCTCTTCTTTCCCCTTCCTGTAAGAACATTGTTTTGGCAGGCTTATAAACCAGGTCGTAGAGATAATGTGTTGGCGTTACAAATTGATAAGGTATGTCCGGGGCCTCACTTTCATTGGGATACATCCCTACCGGAGAACAATTGATAATGATGCGGTATTCTTTCATTTTATTTTCATTAATAGCTGCATAATTAATATGCCCGGGGATTGAATTTTCATTTCTTGTTACTATCAAAAAATCAATTGCCAGTTTCGTCAGCACATATTGCACCGCTTTGGACGCACCACCGGTTCCCAGTACCAATGCTTTTGTATGATGTGGTTGAAGCAGTTTTGCAAATGATTTTTCAAACCCGGTGATGTCGGTATTGTAAGCCTTTAATTTTCCGTTGCTAATTTTTATACTGTTGGCAGCGCCAATAGATTTTACTTCTTCAGAAAGCTCATGAACATAAGCCAGCACTTTTTCTTTATAAGGAATCGTTACACTTAATCCCTTCAGACCTGGATTGTCTTTTAATAAAGCAGGAAACGCTTCTATGGAAGCAATAGGGAAAGATTCAAACCTGCAATCTATGATACCTTCCTTTTCAAATTTTTCTGTAAAATATTGTTTTGAAAAAGAATGCCCCAGCGGATAACCAATTAATCCAAATACTTTCATACAAATGAATAAAAATGAAAAGATCAATTGTTGTTTTTATCAAGATAGAGATCAAAGGTATCGCCCCGTAAGCCAATACGCATTGTTTCCAATGCAATCATTTCGGATGGTGCAATATTACCCAGGTTAACATTGCAGCCAATCAATTCTAAAAAGTAAAGCTGCTGGGCTTTTTGAGGAGCTTCCCATAAAATTTTCTCTTCCGGTATTTGGGTTAAAATTTCCTGCACCAATCCTTCCCTAACTTCACCGGTACCACGATAAATACCAACATTACCAGATTCCCTTGCTTCTGCAATTACATAAGTAGAGCCAGCTTCTAATTCCGCTTTCATCAATTCAATCCATTTGTATGGTGGTATAATGTGTGCAGCATCTTTGCTGCCTACTTCACTCAGCACAATACCATGCTTAGTAAGCTTTTCAATGTAGCCGCATTTTTCTGCATGGGGGATGTTGATAGATCCATCACTAACCTCCATGTACTGAATACCAAATTCCTTACAGATATTGATATAATCTTCAAACTGGTTGCGGATCAAAAATGCTTCGAACAAAGTGCCTCCAAAATATACCGGAATATCATAGGACTGATAGACAGCCAGCTTTTCCTTGAGGTTAGGTGTCACGAAAGCTGTTCCAAAACCCAACTTTACAATATCCACATGCGGATGAGCTATGCTCATAAAATTCTTTGCTTCTTGTATACTTAAGCCTTTATCCATCACCATGGTAATGCCATGGGCACGGGGTTTTACTACTCTTTCTGGTATCTGGGTAAGATGAAAATTCATGCCTGCAGTTTTTTGATTGGCGCAAAGATAATTATTGAAGATGAATTGAAGCGATTGAAAACTGTTTACAGCAGACTGCAATGAATTGAATAATCCGTTATCAAATTTAATTCAGCCTTAGATTAAATAGATTTATTTCTCTTGAATCTTGCAATAACATCTACTATCAGTTGATTTTGCAAAATGGAAGGGTTTAGGTCAACCAACTTTTTTATCAACCGGGGATTTTTACCCATGCCTGTTTCTAATTGTATTACCGCTTCTTTTGATTTTCCCAAGGCGAGTAAAAAGGCAGATTTGTATAAAAAAAATATCGGTTTATTATTAGTTAGTTCCAGTGCATGATCCACATATTCTGCTCCTTCTTCAAAACAATTTGTTTTGTAAAGGCATTTCAATAATTCTAACCAGCCGTTACTATTTTTTGGTTTTCTTCTTACTACATTACCAAAATACTGAACAGCCAATTCTATCTTCCCCATCTCCATATAACACTGTCCCATTGCCAAATTATATTCCGGCTGCGACTTGTATGTACGCATGGCAATTTCAAGATTTTTTACAGCGCTCTCCCACACACCTTCGTTCATATAAGTAGTTGCTATTTTGTAAAACAACTGGCTGTTATCCTGATTTAAATGGCTGGCCTTCCGGTAGTGAAACCTTGCCTGGGCATAGTTTTGCAGCTTATCATAACAATGGCCGATGGCTTCATAAATTACATCCTCGGGCCTTGCCAACTCCAATACTTTTTGTAATACCTCAATTGCTTCTTTATAGCGTCGCAATCTTAAATAAGCATCGCCAAGATTGCGCCAGGCATAATCAAATTTGTCATCTATTGCCACAGCATACAGGTAAGCATCTATTGCTTTTTCATACAATTTAATACCCTGGTATGCAGCAGCCAGGTTAAACCAAACCAGTTCATTAAATGGGTTGTCTTCTATAATTTTTTGGTGAAGCCTTATGCCCTCTTCATTACGTCCTGTAAAATCTGTCCAAAAACATATTTTGTATAATGCCTCTTCATTATTTGGATCCAACTCAAGGATCATTTTCAGGCAATCAAATACTTTGTCAAAATTTTCATAATCATCATATACGTCTGCCAGCTCAAATAATAATTCTATTTTTTCATCACCTTCAAAATAATCCAGGGCAACTTCCAGCACTGCGGCTGCTTTTTCCTGCTTATCCAAAGCCAAGTATGCATCTGTTTTAAGAATGTATAAATTGATATCGCTGGTGTCTAATATTTCTGCCTGGTGGAGATTATGCAGTGCTTCCTTATATCGCTTAGAGGCAATCAGCAGATCAGCCCGTTTTAGCAATAATGCAGATGAATACGGATATTGCTCAATGGCATACTCAGTTGCTTCGAGAGCTTTTACCAATTCCTCCTGCTCGTCAAAATAGTCGATGATTGTTTCGAAAGCCTCTTCTTCAATAAAAGAATGGCTCCTGCCAGCTTTCAGATTGTCAAACTGATGTAATAACTCTTTTAATTCTTCCCGGTTTTGCCTGTAAGGATTATTGCTCATAGTCTTGAAGGTTATTGTAAGTTAAGGTAATTTTGATTAATCGTACATTCACGGTAACTTTTTTATCTATAAACCGTTAATTATTTGTAAATAAATACATGAGTGGTTGTTCTTTTAACAAAGTTTTATTTAGTTTTACCCAAAGTTTTTGCAAATGAAAAGACAGATTAAAAAAATAGTAATTCTTGTAATGCTTATCAGCGTTGCAGGTGTTACGTTCGCTGACAGGGGTGCAGGTAAAAAAAGCAAGGTGAAAACTGTTTTAAATATTAATACCGGAACCAACCTTAAAAATTCGATACTTACCAATTTCAAGTTAGGCTTGACTTATAAAGGCAGTTTACTCACTACCTCCAGACAAACTAATACCAATACGATTGTAAACAGTTCCTTGATGACCTATCAAAAAGGGAATACCACTTATATTATTCCTTACAAAAACAAAATAGCTGTTGCTGATATGAAGCAGGGATATGGAGGTGTAAAATTTATCATCAGAAGTCACAAATAAAATTATTACGTTTCTACTACACACAAAGCCCTTAACAATGTTAAGGGCTTTGTATTTCGATAATAATATTTTTATCAATCTTTTTTCCCATGCTTACTTTCATCATACTTCATTACCCTGTAGCCTGATTTCGGAGTTTCGAATTTAGCTGCCGGAACTGTATTGAAATCAATTTTAGCAACGGTATAAATAAATTTCATGCCGCTATACTCAAACTCATATTGCACAGGCAAGCCAGGCAAACTTTTAAATGAAGGGTCATACTCTTTATTTAAGACAGTTAAATCTTTTGTATAGAAAACTGTAAGTAAGGATCCGTCATTTAATTTTGCGGTTGCTTTACTGCACTTGTATCCTGATATTTCTTTTGTTTCACTTGCTGTAATGAAAGTAATTCCATCAGTTTTTTTATTCTTTGCTATCCAGTTTTCTTTTGTAAGTGTAACCATAAGTTTTTGGCCGCTGTACTCCTTTAAAATTATAGCCGTACCTGCTTTAGTATCATGAATGGTTTTTTCATTTCCGAGGCTGCTCACCATATCTGTACGGCTCATAGCACCCTTTAAATATACTGTTACAGTAGCCCCATTTAGTGAGTTTACCAGTGGCTCTTTTGTAGCAGACTGCATAGTGATATTATAGGTAATGGTTCCTTCAGAAATTGTTTTTTGAGCAAATGATAAATTACTTATCATTTGTAAAATTAGCATCGTACCCAATGTTGCTTTTTTCATCTGTTGTTCTTTTTTACTGAAGATAATAAAAACACATGCCAAACTCAGCGAATACCTAGAACCTTCTACCACACACACTCAAATAACTTTTTCGCATGCAGTTACTTTAACTAAATCTTTACTTATTAGGGCCTTACTTTTTTTTATCCTGTACTTTTTTACTTGCTTCCTGCATTGCCTGAATTCTTTCCTGCAGTTTACTTTGCTTCACTGGCTTTTTTCTGTTTTCGTCTATCTGTGCCAGTATCTTTTCATGATTGATAATATACTTCTGTATAACAATTTGCAGGATGAGTGTAATGGTGTTAGAGATGGTATAATACCATGTTAAAGCGGCTGGCAATCCATTAAAAACACCCAGCAACAAAACTGGAAAAATGTAAGGCATGTATTTCATTACAGGATTTGAATTATCCTGCATGTTACTCATGCTGTATATAGAAATTAATAAGCTGGTGATGGTTGCTGTTAGTGTAAACAGGCTTACATGATCGCCATAAAAAGGAATACTAAATGGCAAATTATAAATCGTGTCGTAAGCTGCCAGATCTTTGGCCCATAAAAAACTTTGCCCACGCAATGAAATATTGCTTTGGAAGAAATAATAAAGCGACATGAAGATTGGAATTTGAAGTAATGCCGGCAAGCAACCACCTAAAGGGCTTACGCCTGCAGTCTTCCATAGTTTCATTTGTTCCATACTAAATGCCTGCTGATCCAATGTACCCGTCTTATCTGTAAACTTTGCTTTCAAAGCATCCACTTCCGGCTTTAGTACTTTCATTTTAGCACCACTCAAATAACTTTTGTACAAAATGGGGGAAGTAAGCAGGCGGATAAACAGGGTAAGCAGTAAAATCACAATACCCATGCTGGCTACATGTTCTCTCAAAAAATCAAAAACAGGCAGCAGGAAATGGCGGTTAATGTATTTTACAAATGCAAAAACACCGCTTCCATAAGGAACAATATTTTCCAGTTGATTATCATATTTTTTCAAAATATTATAATCACTTGGCCCGTAGTAAAGTTGTAATGGAATTTCAGCTTTGTTATTTGCTACTGTAACATTGATATTGAAATTTGCTGTTGTTTGTGCGATAAGGTGTGTTGCAGTATCGGGTACTGTCCACAATACATCTCCTGATTGAAATTTATTTTTATTGATAAGAGCAGATAAAAAAAACTGTTGCTTTACTGCAAACCAGCTTACCGGCTTATCCAGCTTAATATCATTTCCTGTATTGCCCAACATTTCAAAATCATATTTACCATCTTTTACATAGCAAAAATGTGTCTGCTGCTTTTCATATTGCATATCTTTTTCAATGCGTGGGGTCTGGGTTTGCCAAAATAAATTCAACGCATTTTGTTTCAGCAATTGATCTGCACCATTTAGTGTAACAGAAAAATCAAGTAAATAACTTTCGGGGTAAATGGTATATTGATGAACGATCTCTTTACCGGTGCTGTCTTTTAAACTAAACCTGATCGTTTCACTTTTATCCTGGTTGGTAATTTTTGCTGCTGTTGCAAAAGTTAAATCAGCAGTTTGTGCAGCACTGTTATTACCCGAACTAATTTTATAAGAAATTTTGTTGAATGTTCCCGTCTGCATCAGCACAGGCTTGCCATCGTAGGTTTGGTATTTTTTTAATTCAACTGATTTTGGCTGACCACCTTTGTTGGTAAAAGTAACTTTCAGTAAATTATTTTCTAATGAAACTAATTCTTCCTGCTTATTAAGGCTGTCCTTAAAACCGCCAGCAGCCTGTGTTATACTGGCTATAGCGGCATTTGCAGAGTCTTTTGCAAATGCAACGCTATCAACCCTGGGCTTTAGTTTAGCAAGAGAATCGGCAATTCTTTTTTGGTCTGCCTGCAATGCCTGGCTTCCTTTGCTGTTAAAGTAAAACATCCCCATCATCAGCAATCCAATCAACACAAAACCAATCACTGTATTTCTATCCATTCCCATAATATAATTTTAAGTGGGCAAAGGTAATTAAACTTTGCAGTTATAGTTTGCCGTTTGTATTAATAAAAATGCCCCGTGTTAACGGGGCAGTATAAATAGTTTTCTATTCAATTTATTTTTTTGCAGCAGGTGCAGCAGCTTTTGCAGCAGCAGGTGCAGCAGCAGCTTTAGGGGCGGCGGCTTTAGGAACAGCAGCTTCTTCCTGTTTCAATTGACGTGTCATGGTAACAGATGCAATTGGAATACGGGGAGAGTTCATTATCTCCATATTTTCAGCTTTTACATCCTGCACCCTGATATTTTCATTCAACTCAAGCTTGGTAAGATCCAGCTCAATATTTTCTCGTAAAAATTTAGGCAGGGCTTTTATTTTCAGGCTTTTGATTTTAGTTACCAGTTTACCACCGGCTTTTACACCTGCAGGCGTACCAACAAATTTAATTGGCAGGGTAACAGTTACCTTTTTATCTTCTACCAGCTCCAGAAAATCTACGTGGATCAACCTGTCACTTACTTTGTCAAATTGCAGATCTTTCAATACGCATTTATAAGTGTGACCATCTACCAGCGCTTCTACCACCATAAAATCGGGGGTATAAACGATATTTTTAAAAGCTGTTGCCAGTGCAGCAAAATTGATTTCTTTAGCACCTCCGTAAATTACAGCTGGCACTTTTTCCTCAAGGCGAAGTTGGCGGGTGGCTGTTTTGCCAAATTCGGTCCTGATTTGTCCTTCGATTGTAATTGATTTCATTGTTAATTTTTTTGAGGGGCGAAGGTAGGGTATAAATACGAATTTTGGTGTACGAATTTTGAATTTTAGCCACATTTGTAAGAGGACGAATATTATTATTTCTTATTCTGCATCCGGCTCCTTAAAAACAAACTGTTGATACTCCTGTTCTCCAGGGCATTGCGTATGGCAATGGCAAAAAGTTCGGCTGTTGAAACCACCCTTATTTTACTGCATAATGGCTTCACCGGAATGGTATCACACACCACCAATTCTTCCAGCACACTGTTTTGGATATTCTCGTAAGCTTTGCCGCTTAATACCGGGTGAGTGCAAAATGCCCTTACACTTCTGGCACCTTTCTCTTTAATTAATCCTGCACTTTTAGCCAATGTTCCCCCGGTATCACAAATATCATCTATCAAAACAACATCCCTGTCTGCCACATCACCGATGAGTACCATGCTGGCAATTTCATTGGCTCTTTTGCGGTGCTTATCACATATCACCATTTCACATTCAAAATAAGTAGCCACTTCCCTAATACGGTTGGCACTGCCCACATCCGGAGCAGCGAAAGTGAGATTCTCTAAATTCAGGCTTTCTATATAAGGAATAAAAATAGCAGATGAGTCAAGATGATCAACCGGAATATCAAAATATCCCTGTATTTGTGGTGCATGCAAATCCATCGTTACTACCCTGTCTGCTCCGCCGGCTGTAAGCATATTAGCCACCAGCTTTGACCCAATAGCCACTCTGGGCCTGTCTTTCCTGTCCTGCCTGGCATAGCCGTAATAAGGAATAACAGCAATCACTTTATAAGCTGAAGCTCTTTTTGCCGCATCAATCATCAACAGCAATTCCATTAAATTATCCGTAGGTGAAAAGGTACTTTGAATTAAAAAAACAAACTGCCCACGGATGCTTTCCTGGAACTCCACGCCTATTTCGCCGTCACTAAAACGCTGGATATTTACTTTCCCTAATGGTTCGCCAAATTTTTTTGCGATGGCTTCGGCAAGATATTGAGAACCGGTACCGGAAAAGAGTTTTGCATTGTGAGACATTGTCATGCTAAAAAATAGTAGGTGAAGAAATATATTGCTGCAAAACTATCATTTAAAAATTGATGTTTAAATTTATAAGATGGAAAATTTCAACAAACCTTCCACGTCTATCAAAAACTGGGCAGTGGATGACCGGCCAAGAGAAAAATTATTGATCAAAGGAGCCGATGTATTAAGCGACTCAGAATTGCTAGCCATTTTAATCAGCAATGGTTATAAAGAAAAATCGGCGGTGGAGCTGGCAAAGGAAATATTAAAACTGGGTAATAATAATTTGAATGAACTGGGCAAATTGTCGCTTATTTCATTTCAAAAAATAAAAGGTATTGGAGAAGCAAAAGCCATTACCATTGCTGCAGCACTGGAACTGGGCAGAAGAAGACATGCTGCCACCCACCTGGAAAAATCAGTAATAAGAACCAGCAATGATATTGCCCAATATGTGAGAACGATGATAAAAGATTTTGGCTATGAAGTTTTTGGAGTGCTTTTTTTAAACCAATCAAATAAAGTGAACCATTTTGAAATCATCAGTAAAGGTGGTATTACCGGCACTATTGCCGACCCCAGAATAATTTTAAAGAAAGCACTGGATGTAGAAGCCACCTCCATCATACTCTGCCACAACCATCCCTCCGGAAGCCTTAAGCCCAGCCGTTCTGATGAGGAACTCACTGCTAAAATAAAAACAGCAGCCAGCTATTTCGATATTAAAGTAATGGATCACCTGATAGTAAGTGAACAGGGTTATTACAGTTTTTCTGATGAGGGATTGATTTAATTGATAACGGATAATTGATAAATTTCTAATCCCATAAAATCGCATGCGTATTACTGATATAAAGAAAGCCAATTATCAATTTCCCATTAAAAAATTATCATTTTTTTACGCCTGTGCTGTTGGCCCGCCAAAAGTAAAAGGTAACTCCACCTGTTCCATATCCTGTATAGTACCATTTGCAGTTTCAAATTTCTTTACATTCTCTATCATTGCTTTCATAAAACGCTTGGCATGAAAAGGGGTAAGTATGATACGGCTTTTAACTTTGCTCTTGGGTGTACCAGGCATTACATTTACAAAATCAATTACAAACTCAGCATGGCTGTGGGTGATGATGGCCAGGTTGGCATATTCACCTTCTGATACTTCTTCTGAAATTTCAATGTTTAGTTGATTGGGTTGCTCTAATTGATTTGCCATTTTTATATTTTAGTATTACAAAGATAAAAACAAAGGGCTTCCGAATGGAAGCCCTTTTATAAAATAATAATCTGGTTAATTTTATCTTGGCCTTACATATACCAAGGTGTCATTCATAGCTCTGCTTGTTGGACCACCACTCCAGGTACAGTAAGCATAAAATGTTTTTTTTGCAGGATCATAACGTGAATTCATGCCAGCAATTTCTTTTAGACCGGCAGGAAAAGCACCTCCGTCTGAAGTGATGGTTAATGAATTATCAGCATTCACTGTGTAAGTTGGATTAGAAACCGAAGCAGCAATACCGATGGTAGCCTGATTGGCCCATCCGTGACTTGTGGTGAAACGTACTGAATTGGCTCCAGTTGTTGCTAAACTGATTTCTTTGGGCCCTACCCATCCAGTAGAGGATGCATCTATCGGCGGAAGATTACGAAGAATATAACCAGTTAACCTGTACACTCCATCCCACCTGTTTTTTAGTCCAAGCTGAACAACGATTGAATGTTCCAGACCTGCAATTTTTCCATCAGCATCAACAGCACTAATTGTAAATCCAAGTGCATATTTTTTGCTTAGGTCTTGCGCCAAAATATTGGTAATAGATATTTTTATTGTTTGGGCAAACTGGCCTGGTTTCATATTTACCTGGTAGTCGGTTCCTATTAATGGAGTAGTGGCATCTGCTGTAAAAGCACCATCAGGCAAAGGAGTTAAAGTGGGGTCATACTCAGTAACAAGGCCTGGATCATTTTTTACAACAATGTTCATACTTCTGTTCAATTCAGTATTGTTTGGTACATCTCTCCTGATATCCACCAGTTCAAAAACTTGTGGAGTGGACACCAAATCAATATTTACTAATTTGAACCCAGAATAATATCCACTGGCCGTATCAGCTAATCCGTCTATAAATTTTACAACGGTTATTCCTGCATCTGCCAAAGGCTCCGGAGCTGCTGCCTTTTTGCAGGCATTAAATACCAAGAGTGAAGCCCCTATAAAAAGTGAACTTTTGAATGTAGTTGCGATTTGCATATTTTATTTATTAAAAGGTCTTAAAAATTATTTTGTTGATTATTGATCCCACCACACTTTAGCATCCTGACTGTCGCCACCTGTAATACGGGATGCAGCATCCAGTACATTAGTCCTATTAGTGCTGTAATCATTTACTCCATACACAAACCTGCGTGGAATTTGGCCACCAGAATTTGATGCATCGGCGGCAGGTGTTAATGCAGGAATACCTGTCCTTCTCCACTCACACCATCCCTGTAATCCGTCAGGGTAAAGAGCGATGTAACGTTGTAAAGCAATTTTATTAATATTTTCTGGCGCTGTAGTGCCATAAAATACATCGACAGTATTGATGTAGGCTCCAGCATCTGTAACAGCCAGCCCCCATTGTGTAAAGGATGCTGTAATTGCTTTCTCATATAATTGACGGGCTGTAAGTGTTTCATTCGGAGTGGTAGTCCATCCTCTTTCTCTTGCTTCAGCTCTTGCAAACAAAACCGCAGCAGCATGCACAATATCTACTCTTCCTGAAGAAGTACGCAGGCCGGCATTTAAAACCCTTGACCATTGGTCGGCAGAAAATACAGGTCCCCACACATTGTTCATGTAATCCCTGTTTCTTCCGTAAGGAACACCTACCTGAGATGAACCATAAATATTATTCAATTGCCTTTTATCATTTAGCGTTGTTAAACGGCTTACAAAAACATCTGCCTGGCCTACATCTTTACGTCCATCGTATAAAGTGTACCATGGGTTATTATAAGATCCACCAGGATAACTAACAGAAAAATTATCGGCATTTGTTTCAATAGAACCACCAGCTGCAGACAATGCTGCATTGAATTCATTGGAAGCTAATTCACCTGCGTTGGGATAACGCTTACTCATCCGTAAAGCCACAAGCATTCTTAAAGAATTAGATAATTTTTTCCAACTTGCAACAGCACCACCAAACACAACATCTCCTTTTACAGTGTTACCACCATCAAATTGAGCATTTGCTTCTTTCAATTCATTCAATATTCCTTTGTAGATATCTTCCTGTTTATCATACACCGGAAATTGAAGTGTACCACCACTTAATGCCTGTGAATAGGGGGCATCACCCCAAGCATCGGTAATTACCCAAAAATAATACGATTTTAAAATCCTTGCAATCGCTATCTGGTTATTAAGAGAACCATTTGCTGCAGCAGCTCCAGAAGTCAAAGGATTGGTTGCAGTATTGATGATGTTTTGACAGTCATACATGGAGCCAGCATAAAGCCCGTCAAAATCAAACTGGGGCAATGTATATACCGAAATACCTGGATATTGTGTTTCGGCAAAATATTGGCAAAAATAACCTGGGTTTTGCTGTGTGGCTCTGCCTGAAATGTTTGCCAATACGCTGGTAAGCAGTGCTGCAGTATTAGGAGTAGTTGTCCTGTTAGGGTCAACATTAGTATCTCCAAAGTCTTTTATTTTTTCACAACTTGTAAAAACTGTTGCCATCAATACAGCTACAAGAGATATTTTTTTGAATAATTTCATTTTATGATTACTTTTTAAATTAATAAATTAAAACCCAAGTTTCAGGTTAACCCCAACTGATCTTGTTCCGGGCAACTGCCCATCTTCACCAAACACACTTCCAATTTCAGCTGGATCAAAATCTTTTGTTTTAGCATAAACCAACCATGGGTTTCTTGCTACGATTGAGAAAGTAGCACTTTGCAAAAACTTACCAACTTTCAATTTATTTACCGGTATCCTGTAACCAAAACTGAGTTCCCTCACTTTTACAAAAGTCAAATCATATATGTAATCATTGAAAATATTATTTTCAACAAGGCCATGGAAATAAGATTGAGCTTCAACATAGAAACTAACAGGCTTACCCGTAGCATCTACACCAACTGTTTTTACACCACCGCCATCAATCACTGCATTCCTGATGGGAACACCTTTATCATTTAACACTGCTGTTCTGGCAAGTAATCCTGAATAGGAGCCCCACATATCAGATAAGGAGAAAAATTTACCTCCCACCTGGTAATCAACATTTACATTTATCAGGAAATTTTTAAAGATGGTAAAAGTATTTTGAACCCCACCAGTGTACTCCGGCAGAACAGAGCCATAAAACACTAAATCCTGGTCTTTGATATACTGGCCATAATTAGCTGAAGTAGGATCGGTTTCAATAACCTTTTGGCCATTCAGCATTTTAGCTCCTCCACCATACATCATACCCCATTGTTTGCCTACGGCATTTACAGTGATAGGAGGTGTAATCCCGTTAAAAGAAGCACCGCTGGAAACAGCTAATTGATCTACGCCTGGAGCAATTGCAGTTACAGTATTTTCTAATTGCTTACTGAAGTTTGCATTGAATTCCCAGTTAAGATTTTTAGAAACAATTGGTTTGATATTTAACTGGATGTCGATACCTCTGCGTTTTGTGCTTCCTACGTTAGCAAGTAAATTGGTAACCCCTGTAGCACCGGATACCTGTGCACTGATTGGTGCTTTTGTATCCTTTGAATCATAATAAGTAGCACTGATGCCAATCCTGTTTTTGATAAACCTTAATTCAATTCCCAATTCGGTTGTGCTTGCGGTAGCACCCCTTAAGTTTTTATCAGGAAAAGTATTTGGCGTTCCCATTACACCATTACCATTCCAAGACTGTGTAGCAAGTGCATAACTTACTGACAACTGGTATGGATCAATTAGCCTTGTTACAGTGCCATAAGAAGCCCTTAATTTACCAAAACTTAACCAAGGCAATTGTTCTTTAACTATATCGCTAAAAACAAAACTGGTTCCAAATGATTTGGTAAAAAGACCTTGCCCAACCGGCAGAACAGAAGCCCAGTCGCCTCTTACAACAAATTCTGCAAACAACATATTTTTCCAGCCTATATCACCCCTTGCAAAAACAGCTCTTCTTTTTTGATTTGATCTGTTATTAGCATAATCAATGGGATCTTTTGAGTTTGAAAGTGCAAATAAACCTGGAACATTAAAACCACTTCTTGTACCTGCAGTAATAGTCTTGCTGGAGAGTTTAACAATTTCAAGACCAGCATTGGTATTGATCTGGAAGTCTTTTATTTTTTTCTTATAGCTGCCCACTATTTCATAAGTATTCCTGTTGCTGTATGTTTGCTGGGTACCATAATATGCTTTCCCACTGTTGGCAGCAGCCCCACTGTAAGAATTATTGATAGATGCCTGGCCTGCACTATACTGAAGAATATCTTTAATAAATATTTCTTCATTTGTTGTCAGTTGCTGCTTTCTATAAGTACCACGGATTGAAAAGTCGTTATTAATTTTATAAGTAAGCGACACATCTCCAAACAACCTGTCTCTTTGGTTGTTTACTGCGATATTATTATAATAAGAATAAGGATTGTACCAAAAGTTGCCACGATAAAAAGCATTTGGATTAGCAGCATCAAACCCACCATCAGGATTGCTGTGGTTCCAGCTTGCGATGGTACCATCCGGTGTAGTTAAAGTTTGCAGCTCTCTTAATATATCCATATCCAAATCACGATGAAACCAGGAGTTGAAATTACCGGTTGAATTATTAGAGTATGCGTTATCGTTTTCTGCATTCGATTTTTGAGTGAGGTAAGTGATATTAGAACTCAAAACCAAATGGGTATTCAAATCAAATGAAGTATTCAGATTAAGGTTATTCTTTTTTAGAAAAGAGGTTGGTATCAACCCTTTCTGATCAAGGTTGGTATAAGAAATACGTACACTTGACCCTTCTGTCACTTTACTTAAACTAATATTATTTAATGTAGTAACCCCAGTATTAAAGAAGTTCCTTGAATTGTTGGGCTGTGGGGTTAAAGAAGCTGTTTTACCGGTATATTCAGTTCCCGGATACCAAGAATACCAGGGAATATATTCCTGTCCTGTCATACGGGGTCCCCAGCTTGCATCATCCGTATAATCGGGATAAAACTTACCATCCAATGGTTTCCAGAAATCAGGCATACCCGGCTCCCAGTTGAACCTTGTTAGATTAGTACGGCCACCTCCAGCATAAGAATTTTGATAATTTGGTAAAATATAAATCTTGTCAAATTGTATACCTGAGTTGATATCAATACCAATACCCTTTACTCCTTTCTTTCCCTTACGGGTAGTTACTACAATTGCACCATTGGCACCATCGGGTCCAAACAGAGCCGCTGCCTGTGGCCCTTGTAATACTGAAATATCATCAATATCATCAGGGTTAATATCGTTACTGCTTGCAATAACAGTTCCGTCAACTACATACAATGGACCAGAAGCACCACCGCCTGCATTTGATTCTCCTCTTATCCTAATATTTGTTTCAGCGCCTAATGCAGCAGAAGACTGGCTACGAACCTGGATGCCAGATACTTTACCAGCAAGTGCATTATTAATGTTGGTTTGCCTTACAGTATTTAATTGCTCAGCACTTACTACCTGTGCATTGGAAGAAGTAGCCCTGGCTGGTCTTTTAATACCAAAAGCACCTGTTACTACCACTTCATTTAAAGTTCCAGTCTTTTCAAGTATAGTTGTAATTGAGTTTTGTGACCCTACCGAAACGTCAAGTGCTTTGAAGTTGGCTGCAGAGATTTCTAGAATATCACCATCTTTTACTTTTATGGTGTAGGTGCCGAGTGCATCAGCCTGTACACCTCCCTTAGTGTTTTTAATTTTGACAGAAGCGAAAGGTACACTTGATCCGTCTTTGTCAGTAACCTTTCCGGACACCACCCGGGTTTGTGCAGACGCCAGTATTCCACAGAGCATAAGCATGGTAAACAGTGTTAGAAATCTTCTCATGTGTTAATTAATTGGTTTTTTTGTATTTGTAAAAATAGGGATAATTCCGAAATGTAAAAATTTCGTTAAGTTCCTATTGATTAACAATTTGTTTATAAAATGACATCTCCCAGGATAAAGTTGCTGCACTAATTTTTTCACAGGCTACTAAAAACTATATTGTAACTGCAGTTTTACTTCTGTTCTTTTGTTCCCCTGTATCTCATCAAGTCCGCTGCCAACGGTGGTTTTATCTTTATAAATGGTTTGTGCCCACCTAAACCAAAGGCTTAATTTTTTACTGAAATCGTAATTCAGGTTTACATAATACCGATACCCTTTATCATAAAATACCGGGATAGAAAAACTATACAGTACATCATTTTCATAAGCATACATTCGGCTATCGTAACCATCTGTTTCAAAATATTGCAGCCGCATATTGCCAGAATATTTTTTCATCATTGGCTTATATATTATATCAGCATAATACAAAAAACCATTTTGTGCCCCTCCTCCTTTCCTGTCGAACCAGGTAATTTCTATCCTGTTACGAAAAGTTATTTCTGAGTTGATCTTGTAACTGATTTGTGTCCGGAAATTTTGACGTGGTTTGGCCACTACCGGCCCTGTTATCAGCAAATCTGGATTAAAATTTTTCGCCTTACTCTCCGTTCGGTATCTGGCATATATTTCTAACTGTTTGTTTGGTTTGTAGGTAAGTTGGGCCAAATAATCTACTCCTACTGAAGGAGCATCTACCAAGTATTTAAGCCAGGGAAATTTGTAAAAATCTGCATACGCATCCAGCCGCCAATAGTTGTTGGGCCTGATACTGATACCAGAATAAAGCCCCTTTTCATTGGTAGGGAAAGTGCTTTCTGTAAAAGCATTGGTATATAATGATTGGTATTTTTGAGAAATGTTCCTGTACATCAAACTCATATCCACTGCGGCATCCACACTTATTATCATGCCATTTACAAATGCTTTGTTCCGGTTATTATCTATTGCAGCTTCCCCAAAAAAGTGGAAGTTTTTAAATGTATAACTGTAGTCGATGCTTTGGTTACCGGTATTTTTTCCTGATAAGGCATATATATTATAAGGGTCATCGGCTTTGTTGATGGGCAACTTAAAATTATACTGGATTACATTAGCTCCAATATGAAAATTGTTTTTGTTAAAAGCAATATTGCCACCATAAGCAACCTGCCGCTGTATTCCTTTATCATCCAGCTCACTTTTAGTACGGTGCAGGCCGGAGGTTTGAAGCGATGAAATAAAATCCTCGTTATTCAATGTATCGGTGGCAAAGTTGGCATCAATCATTCTGTACGATGCAAATGCGGTGAACTCTAAATTTTTCTTTGCCAGTGTGATACCTATCCCACGGTGAAAATTTATTTCGCCAGCAGAACTATATGGACGCAGCACGGGCAACTGTCTTTTTATATTTGTAACATCGGAACTTTTTTTAAACGCCAGGCTTTGCCATTGCGTAAGCCCCTGGCCCATATTTACAGTAAAGTCACCGATGGCAAGCGCTTTAATAATCCCGATATTACGGGCAAACAAATGAGCAGAATAAAAATCGAATCCCTGTTTTTGTGAGCCTTTAAAAAATTGTTCGCCGGCATCTTTTTCTCCAACAAAACCATACTGCAGCAGGTTTTTATACTGGTATTTATACCTTACAAAATACCGCTGTGGGGAGCCGGGATAATAACTATTGGTAGTAGCAGGATCTGCCAGGTAACCTTTTGATTTTTCCATTACCTGCGTAACCCTCACCAGAATGCTATGACTGCCACCGCTAAGCCTTTCGCCAATAGAACCCAATAAATCGGTTTCGATATTTACAGAAATAAATGGGCGAATTTTTTCAATGGTAATTACATCTAGCCCCGGCACAGCCTGCAATTCGTAGATATTGATGAAGTTGCCAAAGAGGTTTCGGTAAGAAATAATACTTCGTATTTGCAACGGCGTAAGTACAATCAGTTCTTTTAAAGTGGTCTCGTCTGCGGTGTTCAAATTTACCGGAGATTTTAAAAACTGCTGCAGCTGCTGCAGAAAAGAATCATCCTGTGTTTCGTTATCATCATTGTTTTCAGTAATGGCTTCCATCTGCTGTTCGGTAGTGGTGATGGGCACCTGGGCATAACTGTTGCCTGGCATAAAGCATGCAGCAAATAAAAAAAACAACCATATTTTTTGGTAACTGTTCATTTGTATAAAAATGGTTATTGCTTTATTGCTCCGTTGAAAGATGTTCTGTTTCTTTTTTACCCAATTTCATAATCAATAACAAACCCGGGGATATCCCTAACTGGGGGTGATAACTGCCACTGATATCTAATCTGAAATTATCCCATGCCAGCCCCACTCCTGCATACCCTGTAGAAGTTGCAGAGGCAAGTCCGGCTCTTGCAAAAAACTGTTTTGCAAATTGGTATTGAATACCTGCATTCATATTCACCGGAAAATCTTCCTCCTTTACAATCTCAGCACTTACAAAAAAACGGTCAGAGGCATCATATCCTAATCCAAATTTATAAGCCGATGTAAGCTTCTCATCTGTCTTAGAAAGTTTGCCGCCAACAGGATTATATACATGCACACCAACATTCAATTGATCTGTCAAATGCACCACTGCACCCAGTTCAAAATTTACTGTATTGGCATTGCTGTAAGCAGGCACTTTGTATCCGTAATAATTAAACTGTACACCGATATCCACTTTTTTACCGAGGCTACGGGCATAAGCAAGTCCAATTTGATTTTCGTTGAAATTTTTAAACCCGAGGTACTTAACACTCACACCAAAATTTCCCATTTTGGAAGGTATTGCAAGCGCTGCTGTATAAACACTGGTGGCCGACAATAAAAAACGTTGTTCGCCATAAACCCCTACAGTAAGGGTTTTCACCTGTGCCAATGCCGCCTGGTTATTTACAAAAGAAAAAACATCGGTATGTTCAGTACTGTAAGCACCCAACCCCAGATAGACCGCCGAAATGGGCTGGCGCAGGGATTGAGCATTGGCAGATAATCCAATAAAGAGAAAGCAGCCAAAAATATAAAACGTATTTTTTCTCAAAGCAATCAGGTTTAGCAACAGCAATATAAAGATAAATCGGTAACTGCAAATCAGTAATGCAATTGTCAGTATTTTTGTGCCATGCAAATCTTAGATGGAAAGATCGTATCGCAGGCAGTAAAAGATATGGTAAAAGAAAAAACTGACCGGCTAAAAGAACAGGGAAAAAAGACACCTCACCTGGCAGCTGTATTAATTGGTAGCAATGGCGCAAGTGAAACCTATGTTGCCAGCAAAGTAAAAAGTTGTGAAGAGGTTGGATTCAAAAGCTCTCTCATCCGCCTGGATGATAATATAGAAGAAGCTGTTTTAATTGAAACAATAAAGCAGTTAAATAATGATGCAGATGTGGACGGCATTCTGGTACAGTTGCCCCTGCCCAAACAGATCAGTGAAGAAAAGATCATCAACTTGATTCATCCGGATAAAGATGTAGATGGTTTTCACCCAGTGAGTATTGGTAAGATGGTATTGGGGCAGCCAACATTTATTCCGGCAACGCCTTATGGCATTTTACTAATGCTGGAACATTACAAAATTGAAACGAAAGGTAAACATGCAGTCATCATTGGCCGCAGCAATATTGTAGGCAGGCCTATCAGCATCCTGCTCAACAGGAACGCCTACCCCGGAAACTGCACGGTTACTGTTTGCCACAGCCATACACCCAACTTAAAAGAAATTTGTTTACAGGCAGACATCATTGTAGCAGCATTAGGCAGGCCTCAGTTTTTAACCGCCGATATGGTAAAAGAAAACGCTGTAGTAATTGATGTGGGCATTACAAGAGTAGCGGATGCAACAAAGAAAACTGGCTTTGCAATAAAAGGTGATGTTGATTTTACAAACGTGGCACCAAAGTGCAGTTATATTACACCAGTGCCAGGAGGTGTTGGCCTGATGACAATTGCAGCATTGCTGATGAATACTTACAATGCCTGTATTAATAAATAATTTTTTTTGAACTGGCATTATTTCTTTATTCAACATCGTTGTGTCACTCACTTGTACAGCATACCAATGTGCAACTTTTACCAAACATTCCATATCCGCTCAACTAAATAAAAATGAATCAGCCAATCAGCATAGCAACACAATCACTTCCTGTAATGGAGCATTTTTATACGCTGCAGGGTGAAGGCTTTCACCAGGGCAGGGCGGCGTATTTCGTTCGGCTCGGCGGATGTGATGTAGGCTGTGTATGGTGCGATGTAAAAGAAAGCTGGGATGCGGATGCCCATCCAAAAATGACAGTGGATGAAATTGTAAAGACCATTATTGAAAACACTTTTTCAAAAAAAGGATTGGTGGTAATAACAGGCGGAGAGCCGCTGATGCATGACCTCACAGCTTTAACTGCTGCATTACAGGCTAAAGGTTTTGAAACAAATATTGAAACTTCCGGAGCACATCCGCTAAGCGGCAGCTGGAACTGGATTTGCTTATCACCAAAAAAATTCAAAGCGCCATTGCCTTCGGTTGTTCCCTTTGCGAACGAATTAAAAGTGGTCATCTTCAATCAATCAGATTTTGAATGGGCAGAAAAATATGCTGCAATTGTATCGCCATCATGCAAACTGTATCTGCAGCCTGAATGGGACAAAGCATCCATCATAACCCCGTTGATTATTGAATACATCAAACAACATCCTCAATGGGAACTTTCATTGCAGATTCATAAATATATTAATGTGCCGTAAACAGGTTAAAGTGTTGAGAAGTTTAGAAGGTTTAGGATTTTAGCTAACTGTTTTGTTTTTACCTTCATCTTTCAATAACGTCTATGAAAAAAACAAACTACGCTAAAATAATTTTCTTATTATTTATTTTAAATTTCTCATTTTTCATTTCCTACGCTCAATGGTACGATCCGGAAAAAGTAAATCAGAAAGCCGCTGACATTTATGCACAGGCTTACGAAGCAGCCAACGAACAGCAATACGGAAAAGCGATTGCAAAAATTAATGAAGCCATCAGCATAGAACCAACGTTTGTGGATGCTTATTTATCAAGAGCAGGCATCTATGCCAATTTAAAAAATTACGATTCGTCTGTTATTGATTTTGAAAAAGGCATTGCATTGGATACTGTTTATTCCTCCAATTATTTTTTACCCTACTCTATTTCGCTTGCAGGCAAAGGTCAATTTGATAAAGCACTGATTGCAGTAAATCATTTTTTGCAAAACAGTAAATTAAATCAGCAAAGCATCAAGGCTGGCAACTACAGAAAGCAAGTGTATGAATTTGCGATGGCCTATGAAAAAAAACACCCTTCCAACAACTATGTTTTTGCCCCGGTAAATTTAGGTGACAGTGTCAATTCTTTTCATCCTGAATATTATCCTTCCATTACCATTGATGGCAAAAAATTAATCTTTACCAGAAGAGTAGAGAGTGATGAAGATTTTTATGAAAGTACTTTGACAGATGGCAAGTGGAGCAAGGCTCAGCCACTCGGCGGTAAAGTAAATACCAACTTAAATGAAGGAGCACAAAATATTTCGCAGGATGGTGAATGGATAATTTTTACCGGCTGCAATTATCCTGAAGGGCAGGGCAGTTGTGACCTGTATATTTCCTACAAAAGAAAAAATGGATGGAGTGAAGCGGAAAATTTGGGTGCTATTATCAACACCGATTTTTGGGAATCTGCTCCATCATTATCTCCTGATAAAAGAGATCTTTATTTTAGCAGCAGCCAGCCGGGAGGCTATGGTGGTAAAGACATTTGGGTTACCCATCACAGTGAAAAAGGTAAATGGAGCAGGGCAGAAAATTTGGGGCCAGATGTAAATACAAATGCTGATGAAAGCTGTGCCTTTATGTATGCTGACAATCAAACGCTTTTTTTTAACAGCAATGGACATCCTGGTTATGGACTTACAGATTTATTTTATACAAAGAAGCAACCCGACAGCAGCTGGAGTGAACCTGTAAACCTCGGCTATCCTATCAATACCATTGATGATGAAGGTTCTTTAATTGTGACTGCTGATGGCAAAACAGCCTATTATGCCAGCGAAGGAAAAGATAGCCGTGGCGCTCTCGACCTCTACAGTTTTCAATTAAGAGAAGATATCCGTCCGCCAAAAACATTGTGGGTAAAGGGGCAGGTATTTGATTCTAAAACAAAGCTTGGTTTACCTTCTTCAGTAGAACTAACGGACATCAACAGCCGCCAGTTAATAAGCAAAGTGCAGACAGATGAAGATGGAAATTATTTAACCACTTTGCCAGTTGGAAAAGATTATGCTTTTAATGTAAACAGAAGAGGCTACTTATTTTTCTCTGAAAATTATAACCTCAACAACAACAGCATTGATTCGGTATTTACCGCCAATATTCCCCTGCAGCCAATCGAGGCAGGAGCTTCTGTTATTTTGAAAAATATTTTTTTCGATACCAAGAAAACAGAACTGAAACCAGAGTCGATGGTGGAACTAAATAAAGTAATTCAGCTGATGAATGACAACCTTAATTTAAAAATTATTATTACCGGGCATACAGACAATGTAGGCAAGGCGCAAGATAATATTTCACTTTCCAACAACAGGGCCGTAGCGGTAATTAATTATTTATTGGCAAGCAAACAGATAACCAATAACCGTCTGCAATCAAAAGGATTGGGAGCAGCCAAACCCATCGCAGACAATACTACAGAGCAGGGAAGGGCTTTGAACAGGAGGACGGAACTCAGTGTGGTAAGTAATGCCCCTATCCCCTAAAGGGGAATGACACACAGCACACATTTCAAATATCTTCTTTAAGATAAGGCGAATCAATTATTGTTTTGCCTAACTTTAATTCAGGCATTCATTAATTATTTTTTTCTTCATGACCAACGATCTGCTTTATCAAATTGCCCTCACGCTTGTACCCAATATTGGCGATGTACATGCAAAAGCATTGGTAAATATTTATGGCGATGCCCAATCCATTTTTAAAGCAAAAAGAAAAGAACTGGAAAGCATTGAAGGCATTGGCACTATAAGGGCAGGCAGCATTAAAGCATTTCAAAATTTCCAAAGCAGCGAAGATGAAATTTCCTTCATTGAAAAATACAAAATCACGCCGCTGTTTATCACTGATAAAAATTATCCGCAACGATTATTGAATTGTTACGACAGCCCGGCATTACTATATTACCGGGGCAATGCTGATTTGAATACATCAAAAATAATTGCGGTGGTAGGCACCCGTAACAACTCTGATTATGGCAAAGCTGTTTGTGAAAAAATAATGGAAGACCTGGCAAGTGAAAATATTTTAGCAGTTAGTGGTCTTGCATTTGGCATTGATACCATTGCACATAAAGCTGCATTAAAAAACAACCTGCCAACAATTGGTGTATTAGCACACGGGTTAGACAGGATTTATCCGGCACAAAATAAAACACTTGCCAGGCAAATGATTGAGCATGGCGGGTTGCTAACAGAATTTATCAGCCATACCAATCCAGACAAACAAAATTTTCCTAAACGCAACAGGATCGTTGCTGGTATCAGTGATGCGGTGATCGTAATTGAAACAGGAAAGAAAGGTGGCTCACTGATCACAGCAGAGCTGGGCAATAATTATAACAAAGATGTGTTTGCCATTCCGGGCAGAGTTACTGACAGTAAAAGCGAGGGCTGCAATTATTTAATCCGAAACAATAAAGCTGCTTTAATAAATACTGCAGAAGATTTGCTCGAACTGATGAACTGGAAACCTGCAACAAAACATGTTGCAAAAAAACAAAGAGAATTATTTATAGAACTAAGCCCGGATGAAAAAATAGTGGTGGATATTTTACAACAACAGGAGAGCATACAGATTGATGAACTCTATTTTAAAAGCAGCCTCAGCAGCAGTGCCATAGCAGCTGCATTACTGATGCTTGAGATGCAGGGCGTGGTAGCAAGTATGCCGGGAAAGCTGTATAAAATGATTTGATTGTTTACAAAATTATTTCATCACCCCAATCTTATCACTCTTCCAGTCAGGAAATAAAACGCTGTCATTGTTGATGTTTAAATGCCGGTCAGCCACTTCACTAAAGATGCTGCGGAAGTCAGTAGTTACAGCAAGGTCACGTCCATCAGCTAAATTTTCTACTGCCAGTGACTGAACATTTCCATATACTTTTCCACCATTCACATCATTGCCCAGGATGAAGGCACAGCTTGCCCTGCCATGATCTGTACCACCGCTGCCATTTTGTTTTACGGTACGGCCAAACTCTGTAGTGGTCATTAATGTAATATCATCCTGCATGGTTGCTACATCTTTCCAAAAAGCTGCAATGCTGCTGCTGAGGTCGGCCACGTTTCTTGCAAACACACCATTTTCTGTTCCCTGGTTAAAGTGGGTATCCCATCCGCCGCTTTCTGCAAAAGCCACTTCAAGGCCTACATCCATTTTTATCAGTTGTGAAATTTGCTTTAATGAATTGCCCAAAGGACTGCTGGGGTAGATAGCTCCGCTAGCTGGCTGGTAATTTTTTACATCTGTTTTCTGCAGCATCTTCACCGCATCAAAACTTTCCCTGCCGGTTTTATTCAGCAGTGTCGAACTGGTTTGATCGTAGAGGTCTTCAAAACTTTTTGCGGCAAAATTGGCTCCTGCCGAATTGCCTTTCAGTTGTATGGCAAAGTCTTTCAGGTTACTGATGGCAATGGTTTCATTGTCGCCATAAAAAGAACGGGGCATAGCAGATGTCATACTCACTGCACGGAAAGGAGTGGCATCATGGCCAAGTAAACCCACCGCCCTATTGAGCCACCCGCTGGCAGTTCCTTTGTTAAATGGTGTGCCGCTTTCCATGTAATCCTGTGCATCAAAATGGCTTCGGCTATTGTTGGGTGAACCCATTCCATGCACAATTGCCAGGCGTTTTTCTTTAAACAAATTTTCAAATGCAGCCATGGATGGATGCAGCCCAAACTTTCCATCCAGGTCTATCAAAGATTTACCTGTAGCGGATTTGGCAGCATCCATAAACAAGGTGGGCCTTGCTGCTTTTAAGTATGGATCGGTAAAAGGTGTCACTGCCATCAGGCCGTCCATTGCCCCACGCTGAAAAATAAAAACCAATGTTTTATTCTTTTTGTATGGACGCAATAATTTATTACTGCCTGCGGCCTTTGCCAAAAATGTTGGTACTCCTCCCACTCCAATAGTAAATAGTGCAAGGCCGGCGTGTTTTAAAAATGCTTTACGGGAAGACATATTTGAATGGATAATTTTTTAGTTGATAATTGATAATGTTTTTGGTATTGAGAATTTACTTTTTTTTGCTTCATTATTTTTTTGTGGACATCTTTGAATTACTCACAGACAGATTTAATTTTTGAACTATTGCCTTTAAGCCCCTCCTTGGAGAGCCAGTCCCGACCATTCGGGAGGTTTGAGGAGGCCGATATTATCTTCTTTGAAACTCCGGCGAACCTAAAATAATTCCTACCACCTGTGCCAGCATACTGTTATTGCCGGGAGCACTTGCCATTGCAGCATCACCGCCTTTACCATTTTTACGCAGCATTTGCCTGGCTGCTTTTTCTTCACTGATATTTTTATTTTCCTTTTTGTTTGCCTGCATTGCATTGTCCGTCATTTCATCATTGTTCATGCTGATTTCTTTGCTGCCGGCAGAAGACTTTCCTGCTACCTCATTTATTTTTTGCTGAATGGCAGGATCATTTATTAAAGGTGTGAGCCGCTTGATGGTGGTACTTACATCTCTTTCCGGCATGATGAGTTTGCAGTAAGTTGCCAGTGCAGCTTCGGCGCTTTCCGGTTCATGGTTATTATTGATAGCTGCAAGATTAAAACTGATACCCGGAATTTTTTGCCCGGCAAAAGCCAATCCAAAATTCATGCGGTTGAGTAAGGAGCCGGTGTTGATCCAGTAGGGTGCTTTATCCGGAAAGCCGGTGGGAGCCTGGTAATAATATAATTTCTGTCCCATTTTTGATACCCACTGGTACAGCATGAAAGGAGCTTTTATTTCTGCATCTAAAGCTCTCACAGCACTGATGGCTAATTCAAAAGGTGATTTTGTTTTTTCCCTCAACGCTTCTTTCTGCCAAAACTCCGGTGCAGAAACCATGCTGATCAATACCTGTTTGATATCACCGTCATTCTTAGTAAAACTCGCCACCATTTTATCAATCAATGATTGTGATGGATTATCATTTACAAAACGCACTGCAAGTTTCCGGCAAATAAATTTTGCTGTAGAAGGATGATGTGCCAACATGTTGATGAGCTGTATCCCTTCATCATATCCGCCGCCTGCAGAAAATATTTTTCCCAATACTGTTTTCTCTTTGGTATCATGCCGGGTCATGGCAAAGAAGAAATCGCCTTTGTGTACAAACCCTTTTTCGGTAAGTTTATCTTCTCCTACTTTATCAATAATTTTTCGGATTGCTTTTGACGGGCCATAATCACTCATTGGATATACCGTCCAACCGGTAAGTACTTTGGCGGCTTGTGTTACATCCTGCTGTGTGTAGCCGCCATCCACGCCCAGTGTATGCAGTTCCATTATTTCCCTTGCATAATTTTCATTCAAGCCCTGGTTATTTTTATTCTTTTTTATTCTTTGCAACTGCTTCATCTCACTGCTTGAATCTTCAGCCATTCCCTCTGCAGCTCTTTTATCAATTAGCTGCTGCAACTTTTGCTGCCGCTTTTCCATGTCTTCATTGATGCCGCTGCTGCTGAAATTATCTAAGTAAAAAAGCATTGCCGGCGATTGTGCGGTGGCCAGCAAAAGATCAGCAAATTTGCCTGTAACATTAGGCCGTATGGCATCTCTTTCATACACAGGAATAAATTGTGAGCAATCATTTTTGGTGGCAGACACATTAAAGTGATTGAACCAAAACTCTGTCAATACCTGGTGCAACTGATTGTTGCTGTAAGCGGCAGATAAAATTTTTTGGTTGATAAACTGGCGAAGCAACTCTTTCTCCGGACGGTAGCCTTTTTCTTTCATGTACGCTTCTATCTTGTCTTTGTATGTTGCCCTGTTGGTTTTATCAATAGAATCTTTATTGATGAGCCCTGCATCCACGGCTTCTTTCAGCACTTTTGGCCCCCTAGGAAAATTCTGTAATACCTGGGTATTGCTCATGGTCAATGCATCATATTCTTTCAGCCGCTCATTCAAATTTGCATCTGCTGCAGCACCCGCTAACTGATCGGAAAACCATTTCTCTAAACCTGTGTGCACTACTTCATCGATGGCTTGTTGGGTAGCACCAAATGTAAACCTGTCAAGCAAATGTGCAGCAGCCTGCCTTTCTGTAAGCCCTGCTTTTTTGTACGGCATTTTAAAAACATTGCCTTCTTCATTACTATTATAAGATGATAATAAAAAGCTAACCGAAAAAAAAACTGCGATGGCAAAAAGAGGTTTATATTTTTTGAGCATAATGGATCGATTGTTTGGCTGCAATGTAAATGTAAGGTTGTTAGGATACTTTCATTTGGTAAAAGTTTAATAATTAACCAAAGAAAATTATTATGCAATTATTGTGGATTTGGATAAAAATAAAAGCAGTCATTTTTCAGAAACCATTTTTCTTATCTTTGCCTATGGCAATAAGAAATACCCCCACCAGGACCAATAACTCCCACAAAAATTTCGTAGAAGGATTAACATTTGATGATGTGCTTTTGCAGCCGGCATACTCTACAGTATTGCCAAGGGATGTGGACATCAGCGCCTTTCTTACAAAAACAATCCGGCTGAACGTACCCATGCTGAGTGCAGCGATGGATACGGTGACCGAAGCATCGCTGGCAATTGCATTGGCAAGGCAGGGCGGCCTGGGTATTTTACATAAAAACATGACCATTGAAAAACAGGCCGACCAGGTACGCAAAGTAAAAAGAAGTGAAAATGGTTTAATACTCGACCCAATTACCCTTAGTCCAGATGCCACTATCGGTGAGGCTGTCCGGCTGATGAGATAAAATAAAATCGGCGGTATCCCCATTGTGAATGCACAACATAAACTAGTAGGCATACTCACCAACCGTGACCTCCGCTTTGAAACCAATTACAAAGAAAAAGTAAGTACGGTGATGACAAAAGACAATCTCATCACAGCGCCGGAAGGCACCGACCTGAAAAAAGCAGAACTGATTTTCAAGAAAAATAAAATTGAAAAATTACCGGTGGTAAACAAAGCCGGTGTACTGATCGGGCTGGTAACGTTTGGTGATATTTTAAAACTCACCAGCTATCCCCACGCCATCAAAGATTCTTTCGGAAGATTGCTGGTAGGCGCCGGTGTGGGAATTACAAAAGATACACTGGAAAGAGTAGCAGCATTGCATCATTCAGGGGTAGATGTCATTTGTCTTGACAGTGCCCATGGTCATACCAAGGGCGTGATTGATACACTGAAAGCAGTAAAGAAAAGTTTTAAAAAAATACAAGTTATTGCCGGCAATGTAGGCACTGGAGCAGGTGCAAAAGCGCTGGCAGATGCAGGTGCCGATGCGGTGAAAGTGGGCATTGGACCGGGTTCTATCTGCACCACAAGAATAGTAGCAGGCACGGGTGTTCCTCAGATTACTGCTGTGATGGAAGCTGCTGCTGCATTAAAAAATAAAAATGTGGGCATCATCAGCGATGGTGGTATACGCTATACTGGCGACATGGTGAAGGCATTGGCAGCAGGTGCTACCTGTGTGATGATGGGCAATGTATTTGCAGGCACAGAAGAAAGTCCGGGTGAAACAATTATTTATGAAGGCAGAAGATTTAAACAATACAGGGGTATGGGTTCATTAGGAGCAATGGCACAAGGCAGCAGTGACCGCTACTTCCAGGATCCTGAAGATGACATCAAAAAATTTGTACCGGAAGGTATTGAAGGCAGGGTAGCATTTAAAGGCCCGGTTAAAGATATTGTACATCAATATACCGGCGGCCTTAGGGCTGGTATGGGTTATTGTGGTGCACAAAATATCAAAGCACTTCAACAGGCTATTTTTATAAAGATTACCAACGCCGGTATGAAAGAAAGCCATGCACATGATATTGCCATTACCAAAGAGGCTCCGAATTACAGCAGGTAAAGCTTTGCTTTTTTTTCAACTTTATTATAGTAATTATTTCAGTTTATTTTTATTGATAACAATAGTTTTTTTTTATTTCAAAATACCTTCCGGTCTTATCCTTTAAAAGTTTATTTTTACAAGACATCTTTACAAGACAAATTAAAATATCGGTTTATGAAAAAAATTTTTACAAGCGTCCTGATTTCGTTTTTAATGATAACAGCCCAGGGCCAGGTAGGTACCAATGTGGTCATCAGCCAGGTATATGGTGGTGGTGGAAACTCTGCTGCTGCATTTCAAAATGATTTTATTGAATTGTTCAATCCTACGCCAGTTGCCCAGTCGCTTAATAACTGGAGTGTACAGTATGCAAGTGCCACCGGCACAAGCTGGCAGGTAACAAAGCTTACCAACTTTATGCTGCAGCCCGGCCAATATTATTTGGTAAAATTAGCCAGCGGCGGTGCTGTTGGTGCAGTATTGCCAACCGAAGATGCCCTTGGAACATCTAACATGAGTGGTACCAATGGCAAGGTTGCCTTGTCCAATGATACCTTTGCAATAACCAGTTGTTTACCTAACCCGGCAATTGTTGATATAGTAGGATATGGTACCGGCAATTGTTTTGAAGGTGCTGCAGCAGCGCCAACATCTGGAGGTAATACCAATAGTGTAATGCGTGCTAGCAATGGTTGTCAGGATGGCAATAACAACAGCTTAGATTTTACGGGCACTGCTGCCAATCCAAGAAACAGCAGTTCACCTTTGAGCACCTGCGGTGCAGCTTCTCCAGTTTTGTTTTCTCAACCCGGAGTATTAAATATCAGCACCTCTGCAGGAACAGCCTCTGCCGTTAGTTCCTACAATTTATCAGGAACCACCCTTGCACCTGCAGCCGGAAACATCACTGTTACAGCAGGAACTGGTTTGGAAATATCATTAAGCAATGGCGGGCCGTTTGGTGCTTCCGTATTGGTGCCGTACAGTGGCGGTATATTGACAGCCACACCTGTTTATGTAAGGATAGCTGCTTCAGCGCCCTTGGGTGCTTTTAGCAGCAGTACCACCAATAGCGGTGGCGGTGCAACTGATATAACCGTTCCTGTTAACGGTGGTGTCTACCAAAACTATTATAACACTAAAGCAAATCTTGGATTAAATAATTTGGGTACCTGGAGCAGCACACTAAACGGTGGTGGAGCTTCACCTGCAGCATTTGCAGATGCTTACCAGTATTTCAATATTGTTAACCAAACCAATGCTAATTATACAGGGATATGGGATGTAAGTAATGCTGGCAACACCAGTCATATTGTGATAGGTGATGGCGTTAACCCTATCAGCTTTACTGTGCTGCCGGATGCAGATTCCGTTACACAGGCTTCAAGAGTAGATATATTGAACAATGGCACACTTGTAATAGCAAATCTCCGCAAGCCATTTATCAATACCATGAATGTTGGTTCTACGGTTGATTTTGCAGTAACAGGAACATCAGCTACTGATACCGTTCGCATTCCTTCATTGTCTTATTCCAATCTTAAATTGACCAATGGTTTAAAATATCTTTCAACAGGTACCACTACTGTAAGAGGTAATTTTATAATGGATGGAGTGGTAAGTTTTAATGGCGCCAGCACTTCTGTTTCAAAACTAAATGTGATGGGCAATATCAACTGTCTTAGTCAAAGTACTTTTGATGCTTCTGATGCAGGCCGCATCAGCATTGCAATGAACGGAGGCTCGGGTACGCAATCATTTAATGGTAACGGTACAGAATTCAAATTATACCGTATTCAAAGAGATACCACAACATCTCCTGATGTGATAACATTGGGTGCCAACACTACGCTTACACTTGGTACCAGCGCAGGCGGTGGAATACAGCTTAGCCAGAGTGGTACCAATACCACCACATTAAATATTGCTGGCAATACAATCAATATGAATTCAGCTTCTTTCGTAACTACTTCTACCACCGGGTCATTGAACAGCAATGGCGGCACTCTCAATATTAATAAAAATACTGGTGCGGCCAGCAGTGCAGGTGCGTTAAGATTTGTACCTGGAGCATTACTCAATACACTCAATATTAATTTTGACCCGGCATTTGCAAAAGATACTGTTAACCTGTATGATACCGTAATGGTACAAAACCTCATTCTTAACAGCGGCAAGCTTGTGGTGAACTCCAGTACAAATGGTTTACTGGATATGCCCAATGGCGGTACCATTACCGGCGGTTCTGCCACTGCTTATGTAGATGGTAAGATGAGGCGTACAAGCAACGGTACTGTTACTTATCCTGTGGGCAGCAACAGTAAATATGCTCCTGTAACAGTGGCGGTAACAGCAGGCGGAACCAATAGCTATACGGTTCGTTATTTCTTTAAACCTTATGGCAATTATGGTATTGATCCAACTACACTGGCAACTTTCCCTACCTACAATGTATCAAGGTTTGAATACTGGACAGTTGACCAGGCAATTACTCCCGGCACCGCCGATCTTACTTTCTTCTGGAATGATGCCAACAGCCACATAAGTGATATCACTCCTTTAAGAGTTGCACACTTTGATGCTACTGACTGGGATGATATAGGCGGCACCGTTACACCTGGCAGTACTACTACCGTGGGCAGTATTAAAGCAACCGGGGTTACTACTTTCAGTCCGTTTACAATTGCAGCTACGCTGTTGAATGTATTGCCAATAAAATTAGAATACATCCGTGGCCAGCGCAATGGCAGCCGCAATGCACTTAACTGGAAACTTACCTGCACCAGTGCCAGCATCACCATGGAAATAGAAAGAGCGGCTGATACCCGTAACTTCAGCCGCATTGGCAGCATTAGTGCTACACAGGCAAGGTGTGGAATGCCATTTGATTTTACTGATGCTCAACCTTTACCAGGTCATAATTATTACCGTTTGAAAATGATTGATATTGATGGAAAAATTTCTTATTCCCCGGTAGTGCTGATCAACAGTAAAAACAACGGTTTGGAAATAGTGGGCCTTTATCCTTCTATTGTAAAAGATGAAACCAACCTCAGCATTGCAAGTGATAAAGCCACTTCAATTGAAACCTTCATTACAGACATGAGTGGAAAAAAATTGCAAAGCAATCACCAGTCCATCCCTGCAGGCAGCAGCCTTATCAGGGTAGATTGCACAAGGCTTGCAGCAGGTATTTGCCAGTTAACTACTATTGATGCCGACCAGAATATCAACACAACAAGATTTATAAAACAATAAAAAAAATTAGCAAAAGTAAAAGCCCCAAAGAATTCTTTGGGGCTTTTACTTTTTTATATGCGGCAATATTTTTAAGCAAGAGCAATCCGAATGATATCATCTTTTACCTCCACATTATAGTTTGCATCTTTTGCTTTTACATAACTGGTAAGTGCTGGTATGGTTGGATAATCATTGGTGCCATCAAAGCACCGGGCATCATCAATCAACATAATATGATTGAGTTTTTTGAATTCAAAAATGGCATCTATCTCACCATAAATCGGGCA
>JANMJU010000116.1:0-8064 GCA_031371545.1 Chitinophagaceae bacterium | reverse complement strand
GTAATGATTTTTGTACCTTGCAGCACTTTTAAAGGACGATAGTTTTAATAAAATACTAAATAAAACCTGACTAAACAGTCAGCTTAAACTGGCATTAAAAACAGATGCGGAATGGTATATCGTACAAGTGAGTGACACAACGATGATGCCATAAAATACAAATGTTTGATACAAAAAATATTTATGTCGAAAGAATTAAGAAAACAACAGGCACTGGAATATCATTCCAAAGGAAGACCCGGAAAAATTGAAGTGGTTCCTACCAAGGAAGCCAAAACACAACGTGACCTTTCGCTTGCTTATTCTCCTGGCGTGGCAGAGCCTTGCCTGGAGATAGCGGCCAACCCGGAAGATGTATATAAATATACTGCCAAAGGAAACCTGGTGGGTGTTATCAGCAATGGTACCGCTGTATTGGGTTTGGGAAATATTGGCCCGGAAGCCGGCAAGCCGGTGATGGAAGGAAAAGGAGTACTGTTCAAAATATTTGCAGACATTGATGTGTTTGACATTGAGATCAATGAAACAGATCCAGAAAAATTTGTGCAGATTGTAAAAGCGCTGGAACCAACTTTTGGTGGCATCAACCTGGAAGATATCAAAGCACCGGAATGTTTTTACATTGAACAAAAACTAAAGGAGCTGCTGAAGATACCCGTGATGCATGACGACCAACATGGCACTGCAATCATCTCTGCTGCGGCATTGCTGAATGCACTGGAACTGCAGAAAAAGAAAATTGATAAAGTACGGATAGTAGTAAACGGAGCCGGTGCTGCCGCCATGGCCTGTATGAAATTGTATGAATCTCTGGGTGCCAAACACAGCAACTTCATGGTGTTCGACAGAAAGGGAATACTGTACAAGGGAAGGCCGGATGTGGAAGACCTTAAAAAAGATTTTTGTGTTGATGAAAAATATAAAGACTACGACTTGGCACAGGCATTTAAAGATGCAGATGTATTTATTGGCCTAAGTGCAGGCAATGTGGTAAGCCCGGAAATGGTGAAAAGCATGGCCAAACACCCTATCGTTTTTGCCATGGCCAACCCCGACCCCGAGATCACTTATGAAGCGGCTACTGATGCCCGTAAGGATGTGATAATGGCCACCGGCAGAAGTGATTATCCCAACCAGGTAAACAATGTACTGGGCTTTCCGTATATTTTTAGAGGTGCGCTGGATGTAAGGGCAACTACTATTAATGAAGCCATGAAACTTGCAGCAGTAAAGGCTTTGGCAGCACTGACCCGTGAGCCGGTACCGGATATTGTAAACCTTGCTTACAATGAAAAAACTATTTCCTTTGGCCCCAATTACATCATTCCAAAACCACTTGACCCACGGCTGCTTTCTACCGTAGCGCCTGCGGTGGCCAAGGCAGCAATGGAAAGCGGCGTAGCAAAATACCCGATACAGGATTGGGAAGCATACGAACTTTCATTGAACAAACGCCTGGGACTGGATAACCAGCTGAGCAGGGTAATTGGCAACAAGGCAAGAAAAGATCCGAAGAGAGTGGTATTTGCAGATGCGGAAAATATCAAGATACTGAAAGTGGCACAAATGGTGCAGGAAGAAGGTGTGGGTTATCCAATACTGTTAGGCGATGTAAACAGGATAAAGAAAATGGCGCTGGATAACAGCATTGACCTGGAAGATATGCCGGTCATCAATCCGAAAGATGATGAACATGAAGAAATGAGAAAGAAGTTTGCTGACCTGTTTTTTGCAAAACGCCAACGCAAAGGAGTGAACAAACATGAGAGCTACAAGGTAATGAAAGACAGAAATTACTTTGGCTGCATGATGGTGGAAACAGGCGAAGCAGACTGCATGATCAGTGGCCTTACAAGAAATTATCCTGATACCATTAAGCCTGCAATACAAACCATCGGAACAGAAGATGGCGTGAAAAAAATTGCCGGTATGTACATCATGTTTACCAAACGGGGACCTTTGTTTTTGGCAGACACCACCATCAACTTTAACCCTACGGCAGAAGAACTGGCAGAGATCACTTTGCTGGTGGCAAAAGAAGTAAAACAATTTAATATTGTGCCCCGTATTGCCATGCTCTCCTACTCAAATTTTGGCAGCAGCGATGGCGAAGAAGCCAAACTGGTAAGGCATGCAAGGGAATTGGTAAAAGCAAAAGACCCCCAATTAATTTGTGATGGAGAAGTGCAGGGCATCCTCGCTTTTAACAAAGAAATTTTAAAAGATAATTATCCATTTACAGAATTATTGGATGGCGAAGTGAACACCCTTATTTTTCCGAACCTTGCTGCAGGTAATATTGCTTACAATTTACTGCAGGAAGTTGGAGGAGCCGATTCTATCGGGCCTGTTTTGCTGGGATTAAAAAAACCGGTGCATGTGTTGCAGTTAGGAAGTTCCATCCGTTCTATTTTTAATGTGGTACTGATTGCGGTGGTGGATGCACAGATAAAAAACTCGTCTGCCGAATCAGAAGAAGCTGCTAAGAAAAAGGGCTTGTGGAAAGGATTTAAAAAAACATCGCATGATATGTAATGCAGGCGGAATACAATGACCATATCAGCAAAAAGAAACTGACGTTTGCTGTAAGCAAACCTTTTAAAAAGTACCTTAAGCGGTATGGCAGGGAAATTTCATTGCCAGTATCTTACGATATTTTAAAGCATTTTGATTTTGGCATACCGGTTACTGACAGTAAAGGAAAAGATACTTTTTGGGAAACTGTTTTTTACAATCCCGTGATGACGGATGAAATACATGCTTCTTTAAAAAGGATTTATTCTTTACTCAAATCAAGCGGCAATACACAGGCCGAAGAGCACCTGCACATTGAAAGAATTGACTACTGCCTGTTTGGCAACTCCAAACCTTTCCGGATAAAAATAGTGAACAACTACAATGAAGTGTATGATTACTTCTACATCAAAGTAGCCGACTCATCCAGGATATTTGGAATGGAACTGGAACACCTGCTTTCGCCCTACTGGATTAATTTTTTGGTGGATGAAAACACGCTGGCAGAAGAACATATTTCCGGCATACCGGGTGATATGTTTGTAAAAGAATACATCAGCCGGCCAGAGTTTAATGTAAAAAAAATAGCAAAGGAATTTGTAAAATTTAATGAGCGCTGCTTCATCCGTTTGCTTGGCGACATGCGGAGCTACAATTTTATTTTTGACATCACCCAGGATTTTGACGACATCCAGTTTCGTATCCGGGCCATCGATTTTGACCAGCAGTGTTATGAAGGAAGTAAAAATATTTACCTGCCGCAATTTTTTAAAGAGAACAATATTTTTGTGGAACTGGTTCAGCAGCACCTGCACCCCGATGTGATAAAACAATACCAGCAGGAAGAGAGATCGCAGATCATCCGGCGCATCAAAGCACAGCGGCAGCGGCTACGGGATTTAAGAGTGGCTGCGGCAGATGAAGAACTTTCCACTCCGGAAAAAATAAAACAACTGGCTGCCGAACTTGCCCTGTATCACCACGACAGCAATGGTTTCAGCAAATGCACTACCATGCCGCAGGTGATTTACCAGCATCTAAAAGAGTTGTTGCAGACGGATCAGAAAAAGCTGTAGCTATTATTTTCATGGAATGAACCCATGCTAAACATGCTGGTCGAACAGAATGGTATTGCCATCAGGATCGAGCAGGATAAAACTGGCAGGACCTGAACTGTTTTCATCAACCTGGTTCTCTAACTTAACCCCTTTGCTTTTAAGTTGATGCTGAATTGCTCTTATGTCATCAAATGATTCCACTTTGCCGGCATTCTCATCCCAGCCAGGGTTAAAGGTTAAAATATTATTGGCAAACATTCCCTGGAATATCCCGATCAGGGCATTGCCATTTTTCATAATGAAGTATCTTTTTTCTTCCCCACCTGCAAACACTGCAAAGCCTAGGTTTTCATAAAACTGCCTTGAAACTTTAATGTCTTTCACATTAAGGCTTATTGAAAATGCACCTGGTTTCATATTTTCTTTTTTAGTGGATGATTTAAAAATAGGATGCTTTTTTTACTGGTTATTTTTTTCAGGGTTGTGGTACAATAATCTTGTATTGGCACAATTAAAAATAAACAATTGTGCGTTAAATCCAAAATGGAATGAGGAGTTTAATATTTTAGGAGTGAGGCCAGCGGCGGAATAAAACTCCTTTTATTTATCGCTTCGGCTGTTGGTCAGAAGACGCAACAGCGGCGTACATGAAATAACAGGAAGTTTTAAAGCAATCCCAACAAGGGCTAAAAACAAATGCTGTCAACAAAAACACAACCCCACTTACTTAAAATCCCAAACCCGTTTTTTTCAATACATTTGCCTTATGACATTTTTTACAGACTTTGGCCGTTACCTGCTGATGATAAAAGGAATGTTTTCCCGGCCGGAAAATATGAAGATGTACTGGAAAGAATTTATGCACCAGTGCAGTGATATCGGCATCGGCTCTCTCGGTATTGTTACCATCATTTCATTTTTTATCGGCGCCGTTAGTGCGGTGCAAACCGCCTACCAGCTGGTAAGCCCCATCATTCCAAAAGAAACCATTGCACAAATTGTAAGGGATACCGTGATACTCGAATTTGCACCCACACTGGTTTGTATTGTACTCGCCGGCGTTATCGGCAGTAAGATTGCCAGTGAGCTGGGCAACATGAGGGTAAGCGAACAGATAGATGCACTGGAAATCATGGGCATCAACACAAAATCATATTTGGTAATGCCAAAGATTGCAGCGTCACTCGTCACCATACCCATGCTGGTAGTGGTTTCCATGGTACTGGGCATTCTCGGCGGAAGAATTGCCGGCGTGGCATCAGGCATCCTTACCCCGGAACAGTTTAACAAAGGACTACTCAGTAATTTTGTTCCGTACAATGTAACTTTTGCGTTGATAAAATCTTACACCTTTGCTTTTATCATCAGCAGCATACCGGCATATTACGGTTATTATGTAAAAGGCGGTGCATTGGAAATTGGCCGCAGCAGCACCAAAAGTGTGGTGGTAAGTTGTATCATGCTGCTGCTGGCAGATTATGTATTATCACAATTATTATTGAACCCACCTGGATAAATTTATTTTTTGTTCCAGGCAATTGTGCTGTTATTAAACATCGTTGCGTCGCACTCTTGTACTTTTTTTTCTTTATGCAGCAACCAACACAGGCACTCTAAACTTTTCAATAACCGCAGTATAATAAAATGATTGAGTTTAAAAATATTTTCAAACAGTTTGGCGATAAAGTAGTGCTAAATGAAGTGAGCCATAAAATGGAGACAGGCAAATGCAACCTCATCATTGGCACCAGCGGCAGCGGCAAAACAGTGCTGCAAAAGTGTTTGGTAGGATTGATAGAACCAGACCGGGGAGAAATTATTTATGACGGCACCAGCTTTACCGACATGAGTGAAGAAGGCAGAAAGTTGCTGCGGCAGCAAATCGGTATGCTTTTCCAAGGCTCTGCCCTATTCGACAGCATGACGGTAGAACAGAACGTAATGTTTCCACTGGATATGTTTACCAAAGACAGCATTGCCCAAAAACAGCAACGGGTAAACGAAGTGCTGGCAAGGGTAAACCTGGTGGATGCCAACAAAAAATTTCCGGCAGAGATCAGTGGCGGCATGAAAAAAAGAGTGGGCATTGCCAGGGCCATTGTGCTCAATCCAAAATATTTATTTTGTGATGAACCCAACTCCGGCCTTGATCCACAGACCAGCATGGTGATTGACAAACTCATTTACCAGATCACCAAAGAATTTAACATGACTACAGTGATCAACACTCACGACATGAACAGCGTGATGGAAATTGGCGAAAACATTTTGTACATGTACCAGGGCCAGCATGAGTGGAGTGGCAACAACCAGGAAATTATTTTTTCAAAAAATGAACGCCTCAACGAATTCATCTTTGCTTCCGAATTTTTGAAAGATGCCAAAGACATGCGGATGCTGGAAGCCAAAGGAAAAATTGACAACGACCGCAATATGGATGAGATGCTGAAATAGTTTTGAATAAAATTTTTATTCAACAATATTAAAAGCCCCCGATAAAATCAGGGGCTTTTACTTTTTTAAACTACTTCCAATTTTATTTCACTTCTTTTCCTTCCGAATCAATGTACTTGATCTGGCCAATATTCAACTCCTGGATTCCCTTTTCAATTTTAGAACGGTCTCCCACTATCACCCAGGTAAGGCTGTTGGGCTTAATAACTTTTTTGGCTGCACTTTGAATATTTGGCAACTGCATATGCTGTAACATGGCAGCATAGCCATTAAGATAAGGAATGCCACGGTCATATTTTATAGCATCATTTAATGAACCCAGCACAGCGCCATTGGTTTCCCAGGTGCCGGGCAACTGCAATATGGAGTTGCCTCTTACTTTATTAAACTCCGCTTCGGTAGCAGGTTTATCATTTACATATTGGGTCAACTCTTTTTGCAATTCTATTACCGACTCTTTTGTTTTATCAGTTTGCACCGGAGCATAACCGGTAAAAAAGCTGGGCCCTTTTGCATCAATATTAACAGAGAAAGCTCCGTAACTCCAATGCTTATCTTCCCGAAGATTCATGTTAATACGGGCAGTAAATTCTCCACCCAATATTTTGTTCATCATTTGTATGGCTTCGTAATCCGGGTCTTTTGCAGAAGGACTGATCTGTGCTGCAAAAATAATTGACTGCAATGCTCCGGGCTTGTCAATAATATATACCACCGGCTGATTGGGCAATGCCACTTCGCTGATATTTTTTTGCTGAACTGTTTTAGCTTTCCATCCGGCCAAACTTTTTTCCAGTTTTGTTTTTAATTCATCTGCACTGATATCTCCAACTACAGCAAGCGTAGCATTGTTTGGTACAAACCATGCCTGATGAAATTTCACCAAATCATCCCTAACAATTTTGCCAACCGATTCTTCTGTACCGCTGCCGGTAAAAGGGTTGCTGTATGCATGCCCCTTGCCATACAATAACTTTGGAAGTATCCGCAGCCCCATGTAAACCGGCTGAGCCTGCTCCTGTTTGATAGAAAGCAATTGCTCTTTCTTTACCCGGTCAAAATCTTTTTGTGGAAAAGATGGATTGAGCAAAACATCTGTAAACAATGATAAAGACGCATCAAAATTAGTAGTCAGTGCGTTCAGGGATAAGTAAGTTTTATCAAGGTCAGATCGGCTGTTTACACCTGCTCCAAGATCTGCCTGCAGATCACTTATTTGTAAAGAGGTTTTTGTTTTTGTTCCTTCCGTAAGCATCTGGCCTGTAAGCGACGCAAGGCCTGGTAAACCAAACTGGTCGGCTGCATAACCTGCATCCATCATCAACGACATGTTTACAACCGGAACCGCTTTTCTTTGTACAAATGAAACCTTCAAACCATTGCTCAATGTAAATTCTTTTACCTCCGGAAATTTTACCACAGCAGCTGCACCCATGGCAGGCTGCACACTTCTGTCTAAGGCAGATGAGTCCGCAGAAAAATTTCCGTATGGAAGAATATCCAGCCGGTACTCTCCATTTGCCAGCCATGCACTTGCTGCATCTTTAATATTAGCAGCGGTTGCATCCGCTATTCTTTTATACACTGTTTTAAAATAATCCGGGCTGCCGCCAAACACTTCGTTCTGAATCAGTATATCACTCTTTCCACCAAAGCCGCCAATGCGTTCGGCGCCTTTTATAAAACCGGTGAAGGCCCTTGTCTTGGCTCTTTCCAGTTCAGCCGGTGTAACGCCAGTGAGCAATATTTTTTTTAGTTCATCATTCATCACATCGTTTATTTTACTCAACGTCACTCCCGGTTTGGCGTCAGCAAACAGGTTGAACTGTCCACCAATTTCATTTTCCTGTGTGTAGGCAAAAACGTTACTGGCCAGCTGATCATCGTACACCAGTCTTTTATACAGCCTGGATGTTTTGCCGTTGGTTAATATGTCCATTAAAATATTGAGGTAAGTCATTTCTGGGGTACCCCAGCCCGGTGTGTTCCATGTTTTTTGAATACGCCCCTGCGGTACCCTGTCCTGCGCCAACTGGTA
>JANMJU010000113.1:0-24762 GCA_031371545.1 Chitinophagaceae bacterium | reverse complement strand
GTCATTTAATCCGACAATTAAATTTAATTGAGGCGCAAAGGTAAGCTGTTTTTAGTTACCAGCAAAGAGAGAATGGTTAATATGAGTGTAGAAAAACTACTACAGTTTAGGAAATTATCGTATCTTATAACTAATTGTACGTCCGGTTTTGACCGTTTAGCTATGGTATGTTATTAAGAAATAACCCTGCAATAGCTTATTTACAAACAGTTCTTTCACTAAATTAAAAATGGTTTTGATGTTCTTTTGCATCCTGTAAACAGTCAGATATTTTGCTATCTGAGAACTATTTTTAATCATTCCCTCCAAAATTTCTAAAGGTTTTTTTTCTTCAATATTTCAAACTGAGACACGACCTTTACTCCCGAAGCTAAACGACAAAGAAACGTTTGCACACGAATAAATTTTACTATCTTACTGTTTTAAAACCCTTGCTATGACTGAGTTGGGAAACAAAAAATGTTTAAGCTGCAACAAACCTTTAAAAGGAAGAGTAGATAAAAAATTCTGCGATGATTACTGCCGCAATAATTACAACAACCAGCAAAAAGCCAAGGGCAGCCACAGTGCTTATGTACGCAACATCAACAATACATTACTGAAGAACAGGAAGATTTTAGAAAGTATTTTGCCTGTTGCAGAAAAAACAGCAAAAGCAAATCTTGATAAATTGCAACGGCTTGGGTTCAGCTTTAATTACATCACACATATTTATACCACCAAAGACAACAAAGAATATTTTTACTGTTATGATTACGGTTATCTGCCGCTTGACAACAATTGGTTTTTAATTGTAAGAAAAAAAGAAGAATAATGGAAGATGCAGCCGGGTTCAACCCTGAACTTTTATTGGAGTTGGTAAAAATGAAAATGCCTTTTGGAAAATACAAGGATACCCTGCTTTGTAATTTACCGGTGAGTTATTTGGAATGGTTTGCAAGAAAAGGTTTTCCAAAAGGTAAGCTGGGAATGCTGTTGCAAACTGTGTATGAGATAAAGTTGAACGGGTTGGGTTATTTGCTGGAGCCATTGAAGAAGCGGTAAAATAAAAAACTCAACTCACCAATTCCCTTTTCAAAAACTTATTCCAGTCTTCCAGCATCTTGCCTTTTAGTACACGGGGAAATTTATGCTGGCCGCCTACCTTACCTTTCGACTTCATAAAATTCATAAAAGTCTGTTCTGATAATACGGTTACGAATACATTCTTTAAGGCATGTTTTCTTTCTACTTCGTAATCGTCGTTTAGCTCTTTCAATTTAGCATCTATTCTTTGGCTCAGCTCATTTTCATTTACCACATCATCGGTGGCAACATACCAATGATGAGCAAAGAAATTTTCATGCGGCACACCGGCCACTGTAAATTCCGGTATGGAAATATTCAGGTCTTCACTTACCATTTCAATGGCCTTGTTCATATTGTCAACACTAAGGTGTTCACCTACCAAACTTAAAAAATGTTTTGTACGGCCGGTAATGATGATTTCACTCCTTTCTTTGTCTATCAATCTTACCGTATCTCCAATGGCATAGCGCCAGGTGCCGGCGTTGGTGCTTATTAAAATAGCGTAATCTTTATTTTCTTCTATTTCATGTATCATGAATGCTTCTGGCTGGTCCACCATGTTGCCATCACTGTCGAAGTTGTTGTCGTCAAAAGGAACAAACTCAAAAAAAATATTGCTGTTCAGTGCAAGGTGCATGCCTATTGCATCCTGCCGGTTTTGATAGGCTAAAAAACCCTCGCTTGCCAGGTAAGTTTCGATGTAAGTAATGGGCTTTCCCAATAATTTATCAAAGCCTTTTTTATATGGCTCCATGGCTACACCGCCATGCACATAAAAAGCAAGGTTGGGCCAGATGTCGTGGATGTTATTGAGCTTGTAACGTTCTATAATTTTTTCCATGCACAATTGCAGCCATGCCGGCACGCCCACAATAAAACCAATATCCCAGCTGGGTGCATTGTCCACTATTTCTTCTAATTTTTTTGACCAGTCTTTTTCCCGGGCAATTTTTTTCCCGGGTTTATACAAGCCCAAACCCTGAAACCAAAAAGGAATATTTTTTTGCTGGATACCACTGAGATCACCGGCATAATAGGTAGGCCCTTTTTGTAATTGAGTGCTGCCGCCGAGCAATAACCAACCTTTACCGACCGACCGTCTTGGCACATCATCATATTTGGTAAGGCTTAGCAGTTGCCGGAAACTGGTAATGGTATTGCTCCTGATAAGGTCTTTGGTAATGGGAATAAACTTACTGGTAGATTCACTGGTGCCGCTGCTGAGGGCAAAATATTTTATTACTCCCGGCCAGCAAACATCGGGCACACCGGCTTTTGCTTTGTGCCACCATTCATCGTAAATTTTATTGTAATTATATGTGGGGACTAATTGCTGAAATTTTTTGCCGGGGTGCCTGCTCATCAACACTTCATCAAACTTATACTCCTGGCCAAACTGGGTGAACCTTGCTTTGCGTAATAATTTTTTCAACACCCTCAATTGCTGGCGCCTCGGATCCCTTACCTGCAGGCGAAGTGCTGCAGCAATACTTTTGGGGAGTTTTATATCAATTAGCGCCATGCAATTTTTCAATTATCAGGAACACAAAATTATAGGATGGCTATATTTTTTTGCTGCTGAAAGGTTTATGATATTACCAGGTTTTATTTTCATGAGGAGGGAGTACTAAACAAATATAAATCACTGTTGCCAACAACTTTAGAAAAATATCTGTACGGCAAAAGTATGTTATCATTAATAGAAAGAATGAATTGAGAAAAGAGACTTGATTCAGCAAGCTGAAGATGCAAGTTGGTATACGGTACAAGTGAGTGACACAACGATGTTGCCATAAAAATCAAATGTTTGTTTTAAAAAAATATTTTACAACGATAACGCTGCACCCAATACAAAATGATTGGCGGTATTGGCAAATCATCAATTTACTGTACGTTTGCTGCTTAAATAAATTATGCTATATGAAGAAAATTTTTGTTTCAATTATCCTTTGCGTCAGTTTGCTTAAAGCTAGTGCTGACGAAGGAATGTGGCTGCCCATGCTGCTTGGTCAGCAGGTATATAATGACATGGTAAAAAAAGGGTTGAAGCTTAGCAAAGAGCAACTCTACTCTATCAATAAATCATCGTTGAAAGATGCCATCCTGATTTTTGGCGGCGGCTGCACCGGTGAAATTGTGAGCAGCGAAGGATTGATATTTACCAACCATCATTGCGGTTACGATGCCATCGCTTCCAGCAGCACGGTAGATCACAATTATTTAAGAGATGGATTTTATGCCCTGAGCAAAAACCAGGAAATACAAAGCAAACTCACGGTTCAGTTCCTGGACAGGATTGTGGATGTAACCAAAGAAGTGGAAGAGGCAGTGAAAGGATTGTCGTGGGCAGACAGGATAAAGAAAATGCCCGATGTGTACAAAGTGATTACTGATAAAGTAATGGATAAAGATAACGGGCTTGCAGGAAGGGTGTACAGCATGTTCAAAGGAAATCAATACCTGATGTATGTATATAAAACGTATAGGGATATACGCTTAGTAGGAGCTCCTCCGGAAAGCGTGGGCAAGTTTGGCGGTGATACAGATAACTGGGAATGGCCACGACATACTGGTGATTTTTCTGTGTTCAGGGTGTATGCAGGCAAAGATGGCAAACCTGCAGATTTCAGTAAAGACAACAGCCCGCTGAAACCAAAATCTTTTTTACCGGTAAGCATCAAAGGAATTAAAGATGGCGACTTTGCAATGATCTACGGCTATCCCGGCGGCACCAACCGTTATGAAACCAGTTATGGTATCAAACTGAAAAATGACATTGAAAATCCTTCGCTGGTAAACCTGAGGGATGTTCGTTTGAAACTGATGTATGAGCAAATGATTAAAGACCCTGCAGTAAAATTAAAACTGGCCAGCAATTATGCCGGTGTTGCCAACTACTGGAAATTTTTTGATGGCGAAACAAAACAGTTGAAAAAATTTCATGTTTACGAAGAGAAGCAGGCATACGAAACAAAATTTGCCACCTGGGCAAAAGGGAAAGCGGAATATGAAAATTTATTTTCTGACTATGCAAAAAATTATGAAACATGGACACCGTACAGCAAACTTCGCCAGTATGTAAATGAAGGAATAATGGGCTCTCCGCTTACTGCTTTTGCTGCTTCATTGATAAAGCTGGAAGCCGATATGGTGAAGACAGGTACTTCTTCTGCCGATATTAAAAAATCGGCAGAAGCTGCAGTGGCTGCAAGAAAAACATATTTAGAAGCTGCCGACAGGCCAAGTGATGAAAAAATTATGGCAGCTGTTTGCCAAATGTTTTACAATGACATTGATAAAAACCAGCACCCGGTTGGTTTTTATGAGGGCACTAAAAGTGTATACGGCGATTTAAAAGATGATGCCACTTATAAAAAATGGGCAAAGGATGTGTTTGATAAAACAATGATTTTGGACAATGCTAAGTGGGATGCTTTTGTTGCCAATCCGGATGCGACTGTTTTGCAAAATGATCCTGCCTTTGCTTATGCTGCTGCATTTGTAAAAAATTATACTGTCAAGTATGCGCCGATGTACACCGCTTTTGTAAATAAAAATGCAGAGTTGGGAAGAAGTTATTTAAAAGGTATTATGGAGAAAGATACGGCTGCTGCAAAAAAAATGTATCCCGACGCCAACTTCAGTATGAGGGTGAGTTATGGTAATGTAAAAAGTTACAAACCGAGAGACGCTGTGAGCTATGATTACGTTTGTACAGGCAAAGGTATTTTAGAAAAATATGTAGCTGGTGATTATGAATTTGATTTGCCTGCAAAGCAAATTGAGCTGATGAAGAAAAAAGACTATGGTCAGTACATTGATAAAGGAAGGAACGACCTGGTGGTTTGTTTTATTACCACCAACGATATTACCGGCGGCAACAGCGGCAGCCCGGTGATTGATGGTAATGGCAACCTGATTGGCCTTGCCTTTGATGGCAACTACGAAGCATTAAGCCACAAAATTGCTTTTGACAAAGATTTGAACCGAACTATTTGTGTAGATGTCCGCTATGTGTTGTGGTGCATTGATAAATTGGGTGGCGCAAGTAATTTGATTAAAGAATTGAAATTGGTAAAATAATAAGATTTGATGATTTGGTAATCAGCTAATTTGACAATGAAAAACCGTCCCCACAATTCTGTGGGGACGGTTTTTTGTTTTTATAAAAAGTAATTTTGTGTCATGGCAATTTTAAACATCGAATTCAAAGCAAAAACAAACGACCTAACCACAGCAGAAAATATTTTACTGCAGCGCAATCCAATATTCATTGGTGAAGACCATCAAATTGATACCTACTTTAATGTTGCTAACGGCAGGCTTAAGTTGAGAGAAGGAAATATTGAAAATGCGTTGATTCATTATGAAAGGGAAAATACCGCCGGCAGCAAATCTTCACAGGTATTACTGTACCAGCATCTCCCGGATGAAAATTTAAAAGCTGTGCTTACAAAAGGGCTTGGAATAAAAACCGTGGTGGATAAAAGAAGAAAAATTTATTTTATTGACAATGTAAAATTTCACTTTGATACAGTACAAAGCCTGGGTACTTTTATAGAAGTGGAAGCGATTGATAAAGACGGCAGCATCGGCAAAGAAAAGCTGCAGGAGCAATGTAATTTTTATGCTGCTGTGTTTAATATTTGCAGAGAAGATTTTATGGCTGTTTCTTACAGCGATATGATGATGGCAGAAAAAAAGTAATAACAGGTTGAACAACTTGCACAATAAAACTGTTTGTAAACTATCTTTATAAAAATAAAATGTATGAAAAAAATATTCCTTTCATTATTCCTCATTTCAATAGTTGGGTTGATGAATGCACAAAACAGAAATACCGCTGTAACGGGTGAAGAAATAACGTATAAATCTGCCGATGGCACAATATTAAAAGGCTATGTGGCGTATGATGAAAACAAAAAAGGGAAGCGGCCAGCCATTGTAGTTATACACGAATGGTGGGGCTGTAATGACTATGTAAGAAAGCGGGCAGATATGCTGGCAGCACTGGGCTACATTGCCATTGCTGCTGATATGTATGGCGATGGCAAGCTGGGCAATAATCCAAAAGAAGCAGGCGCATTGGCTGGAGTTTTTTACAGCAATCCTGCATTGGCAAAAGAAAGAATTGAAGCGGCTGTAAATAAAATAAAAGAGTACGCTGAAACAGATGCATCGCAAATGGCCTGCATTGGTTATTGCTTTGGCGGCTCCATGAGTTTGACGGCTGCAAAACTTGGAATGGATTTTAAAGGTGTGGTAAGTTTTCACGGCGGCCTTGCAGGCGTACCTGCCGAAGCGGGCAAAACAAAAGCTAAAATATTAGTTTGCCATGGCGCTGCCGATAAATTTGTAAGTGCAGATGAAATAAAAAATTTCCGCCATAATCTTGATTCAGTAAAAGCAGATTATACTTTTATTGCTTATCCGGATGCAGTTCATGCTTTCAGCAATCCTGAATCTACTGCCAATGGAAAAAAATTTGGTATCCCCATTGAGTACAATGCTGCAGCAGATAAAAAAAGCTGGGAGGAAATGAAAGCGTTTTTCAAAACTATTTTTTAATTACACGAATTAAAATCAATTCAAAAAATTAGTGTAATAAACATGGCAGAAGATTTATCCATCATACAAGGCACCAAAGAAGAACAATACCAAACTTTATTGCCGCAAATAAAAGCATTGATAGAAGATGAGCCCGACCTGGTTGCCAATCTTGCTAATATTTGTGCAGCACTCAAAGAACAGTTTGGCTGGCTGTGGGTAGGTTTTTATCTTGTAAAAAAAGAAGAATTGGTTTTAGGTCCGTTCCAGGGGCCGGTAGCCTGCACAAGAATTCAAAAAGGTCGTGGTGTATGTGGCAGTGCATGGCAACAGGCGCAAACATTAATTGTGCCGGATGTAGAAAAATTTCCCGGCCATATTTCCTGCAGCAGTTTATCTAAATCTGAAATTGTAGTGCCAATTATTCGAAAAGGTGAAGTAACAGCTGTGCTGGATGTGGACAGTGAATTGCTGAATTTGTTTGATAAAACAGACAAAAAATATTTAGAAGAAATTATTAGTTGGATAGAACACGGATGACACTGATTAAGCAGATTGAAAACGGATAAAATCAGTCCGGTTCTTATTATCCGTGTTCTGTCAAAACCATTTTAAATCCAATGCCATGCAGGTTTTCAATCTTAACGTTTTCATCCCCGGCAAATATTTTTCGAAGCCTCGATACAAACACATCTAAGCTCCTGCCAAAAAAATAATCATCCTGCCCCCAGATGGCAGTAAGGATTTGCTCTCTCTTCAGCACTTCGTTTTTATGTTCTAAAAAATATTGCAACAGTTCTGCCTCCCGTTGGGTGAGTTCAATTTGCTTATCATCTTTTTTTAATGAAAAATTACCAGGGTCAAATTGAAAACTGCCTGCGGTAAAAATTTTTTTGCTTGTAATGATGTTCTTTTTTGATCTTGTAATAAAGATCTCAATCTTTAATACCAACTCTTCCATGCTGAAAGGTTTTACCAGGTAATCATCGGCGCCGAGCCGCAGGCCTTTTAGCTTATCTTCCTTTAATGTTTTGGCAGATAAAAAAATGATCGGTATTTCATGGTTTATTTTTCTGATTGCTTCTGCCAATTCAAAACCATCCATGCCGGGCATCATTACATCCAATACACATACATCGTAAGTTGCTTTGGTAAAAGCCTTCAGGCATTTCTCCCCGTTAGCAAAATGATCTACTTCGTAATGATGCTGCAGCAAGCTGTCTTTGGTTAAGAACGCCAATGTTTCGTCATCTTCTGCGTATAGTATCCTGTATTTTTTCATGACTGTTTCATGGTTAAAGTTATAACAGTTCCATTTCCGGCAATGCTCTCTGCCTGTAATTTCCAGTGATGCAGCTGGCAAATTTTTTGAACATAATACAACCCAAGCCCAAAGCCATTTACAGCAAGTTTTTTACTCTGCGGCACCCGGTAAAATTTTTCAAAAATATGTTTCAGGTATTTGGGTTCTATGCCCACGCCATTGTCTTTTATCTGCATCAGCACCGCATCGCCCCTATTCTTTAAATCAATTTTTATTGCCGGTTTTTTATCACAATATTTTATGGAGTTGTCTAAAAAATTATAAATGATATTGGCAAAATGAAAAGCATCTGCCTGGATGATACCCTGTTGTAATTTATTGTCAACCGTAATAACTGCTTCAGGATATTTTAACTGGATGATATCAATCGTTTTATTGATGGTATCAATAATGTCAATTGGTTCTTTGTTCAGCAATAAAGGATTGCTGTCATTTTTTGCCACGTTGAGAATCTTCTCCAGGTGGCTGTCTAATTTCTTTCCCTGGTCAATGATGATCTGGCTGTATTGCTTCAGCTTTTCATCGCTGCTTACCGCATCCTGCTTCCACAAAAAGTTAGCCGCAATCAATATGGAAGCCAGCGGTGTTTTAAATTCATGCGTCATGTTATTGATAAAATCTTTTTGCAGGTCAGCAAATTTTTGTTGCTGCAAAATGATATAAATGGCATACAGGTAAATGAATAATGTAACCAGCATTACAAAGCACAGGATGATCCACACTTTAAGGGAAGCATAAATGAAACTGTTTTTATCTGGAAACCTGACAGCAAAATAATACACTAGGTTTTGCGCCTTCGGAAAATAAGTATTGTTAACTTTTGGCTCTGCCGATTTATTGAGATTTACAAAACTGCCGTAGATCATGGCATCCGTTTCACAATCGTAAATGGCATATTCAAAATTGGTATTGATACCTTTTGCTTTAAACTTATTGGTGAGCAACAACTCCAGCACTTTTGCATCAAAGTCGTTCCGCATGTTTACAATGTAATAATCTTTAGAGATTTTTTCAATCGGGTTTACATGCGGTGTGGCATAGCCGTAATAAGCATTGATTTCATTGGCTACTTCCAGCAGCGATACCTGCATGTTCTGGCTGAATTTTTTTTCTTCATAATCAAAAGCCTGCCGCAGCAAATAAATCTGTATGGCAATAATGCCCACAAACGCCACCGTGCCGGCAGCCACAATCGCTTTTATTTTATTCATCTTCACTTTACAATGTTACTGCAATTCTATTTTTGTTAATACAGTTTACAAATTATTTACAATTGCTTTGAAACCGATTAAAATAGTTTACAGTAAACTTTATTGATGCGCCAGAAAAATATGCTGAACAAAAAGCGAAGTTGTAAAATTTGATGGAACACTGATGACACGGATAAGACAGATTTAAAACTGATTGTATAAAATCTGTCTGTCATCCGTTTGATCCGTGTCATCAGTGTTCTATTTACTCACAGGTACATTATCTTTCCATCCCCACAAATACCTGCAGGCATAAGTTCTGTAAGGGCTCCACTTGGCAGCGTGTTGAAGCATTTTTTCTTTCAATGCTTTTTTATTGGCAGTATCTAAGCTGTACAATTTCGCCATGCTTTGCTGAATTCCTAAATCATCCAGTGCCAGTATATCTTCCCTGCCCAGGGTAAACATCAGTATCATTTCTACCGTCCATTGGCCAACGCCTTTTATCTGCGATAAATATTTTATCAGTTCTTCATTGCTCATTTTATCCAGCTGGGGATCTGTTATTTTTTCTTCCGTAAAAAAAACACAAACATTTTTTACATACCCTGTCTTTGCATTGCTGAGGCCAATACTACGGAGCGTTTCAAATGGAGTATCAATAATGAGTTGCAGTGTTGGTTTTCCTTTTGGGTAAAGATTTAAAAATCTTTTGTAGATCACATCTGCCACTTTGGTGCTCAGCTGCTGGCTCATGATGGAAGCACACAGGTGAAGCCAAACCTGTTTTCTTTTTTGCAGGAGGTACGGCTCCTGCAGGTCGATTATCTTTTTTAATTTTTTGTCTTTGCTGAGGTGTTTGAGGTGTTGCATTGTAACAACAAATTGCAACTTTTTTTACAGCCTGCCAATTTCTTTTCTAAAAACAAAACAGGCCCACTTTCAAAAGTGGGCCTGTTACAAATCTTTTAAATCACATCAATTCAAATCCCAGCTTACCGTTCCATCCTTCTCATCTTTAATAGCAATGCCCAAAGCATTCAGCTGGTTGCGGATTTTATCCGAAGTGGCGTAATCCTTTTTTGCTTTCGATTCTTTGCGGATGTCTATCAGCAAATCCATCACGCCCTGCAATGCATTATTATTGCCGGCTGCCATGGTTGTTAATCCAAAAATTTCTTCCAGGTAAATTGCAAATTGCTTTTGCATCAATGCCAACGTACTGCCGGCAAGCGCTGTAATTTTTATATGCCCGTCTTTTATGGAATTGATAACCGGCGCCAGCTCAAACATATTGGCCAATACTTTGGCAGTGCTGAAATCATCATCCATAAATTCTTCAAACTCATTCACCATCTTCAGCACTTTATCATTCAGTTCTGTGTCTGTTGCCAATTGCTCATTGTCAATTGTCAATTTGCTCAATACTTCATACGCTTCCCACAAACGCTTCAATGCTTTTTCACTTGCCACCAATGCTTCACTGCCAAAGTCCAACGGGCTGCGGTAATGGCTTTGCAAAATAAAAAACCTTACCACCATTGGGTGAAAAGCCTGCGTAAGTAAAGGGTGATTGCCGCTAAACATTTCTGTTAGCTTTATCACATTGTTATAACTCTTACCCATCTTTTTTCCATTGATGGTAATCATGTTATTGTGCATCCAGTATCTTACTGGCGCATGATGGTTGCAGATGGTACTCTGCGCTATTTCACTTTCATGATGAGGAAATTGTAAATCCATGCCACCACCATGAATGTCAAATTCGGCACCCAAATATTTTGTAGCCATTGCCGAACATTCAATATGCCAGCCAGGGAAACCTTCGCCCCAGGGGCTTGTCCACCGCATGATGTGTTCCGGGGCTGCAGATTTCCACAAAGCAAAATCGGCCCGGTCTCTTTTTTCTTCCTGCCCATCCAGCTCACGGGTGGTTTCTAATAATTCATCAATCACCCTGCCACTCAGCTTTCCGTAATAATGACTGGCGGCATATTTTTTCACATCAAAATATACCGAGCCATTTACTTCATAAGCATAACCGGCCTCAATGATTTTTTTAATCATGTTTATCTGCTCCACAATATGACCGGTGGCGGTAGGCTCAATGCTTGGCTCCACGCAATTAAATTGTTTCATGGCCCAGTGAAAAAGGTTGGTATATTTTTGCACCAGCTCCATCGGTTCCAGTTTTTCCAGCAATGCTTTTTTGCTCACTTTATCTTCTGCTTCCCTGCCCTCTTCTTCAAAATGCCCGGCGTCTGTAATGTTGCGTACATAGCGAACCTTATAACCTTTGTGTGTTAAGTAGCGATAGACAAAATCAAAAGTAATGTATGGCCTTGCATGCCCCAGGTGGCTTTCGCCGCTTACAGTGGGGCCACACACATACATGCCCACATGGGCCGGAGTAATGGATTGAAAAATTTCTTTCTGCCGGGTGTAAGAGTTGTGAATTTTTAAAGACATTTATTCAGTTTGGAGTTTGTTATTTATTTTTATTTTGTTACCGGCTTTATATCATTGTTCAACATCGTTGTGTCACTCACTTGTACAGTTTACCATTGGGCAACATTTATTAGACAGATGAAAAAAATCCCGATAATGTAATGCAGATTAGTTGCTGTTAAGCAAAACAGCAATTGCAGCAACACGGTAAATGATATGAAAGTAGTTTGGTGTACATACTCAATCGCAAATATAATCTTTTCAATTTATTCTTTTCCTATTCCAATATCCGCAACAATCGGAAAGTGGTCACTCAGCTTTTTGTTTATTCTTATATATTGGTTTACGCTAAACGCTTTGCTCATAAAAATATTATCAATCCTCAGTGTGGGAGCAATGTCCGTAAATGTTCTGCCCAGGCCGCAGCCTTTTTCTACAAAAGCATTTTGCAGACCACCTCCAATTTTTTCATACGCATAAGAGTTGGGCACATCATTAAAATCGCCGCAAACAATTACGGGGTAAGGGCTTTTATCTATTTCAACCTTTATTCTGTCGGCCTGCACTTGTCTTTTTAGAAAGCCGGTTTTAAATTTATTGATCAGGCTTTTAGAGCGTTGTATATCCTGCTTTGTTTCCAGCGAAGGATTATCAATATAAGCCAGGTTGCCAGGAGTGAATTTTAAAGACTGCAGGTGGATATTAAAAACCCTAATGGTGTCAGCACCTTTTACGATATCGACATATTCAAAATTCGAATTGTAATCATGCGGTTCATTACTAACCGTTTGCTTATTGATGATGGGATATCTTGAAAAGATCATCAATCCAAAATGCTGGTGGTTTAAAAAATCTTCCTTAAAATTATAGCTGAAATAATAATCAGGGAAATTGAGTTTGGCAGCATATTCAAACACAGTAAAAAAGCTGTACTTTTTATAATAAGGCGTGTTCAGGTTTATCAGCGTATCACCTGCCACCATCTCCTGGAAGCAGGCTATATCTGGTTTGTACAGGTTTACCTGGGCAATCATGTCATCCCGGATATCGGGTCTTTGTTTATTAAACAAAATATCAAACTGTGCCACGTTCCAGCTCATTACCCTTAAGTCGTTTGCTCCTGCAACCAATGCAAACGTTGGTGAAGAAAACCTGAATGGGATAATATTACTTAGAGGCTTGTAAGCAACAACAATAGTAGCCAATGAAATAAAAGATAACAATGGCTTTGCAAAAAGCCAGAACACAGTAAACAAAATCAATACGATGAGTAAATAAAAAGCAGCTAAAGAAAACAAACCAACAAACCACAACTTTGCAGAAAAAAAGAATTTACTGTAACAGCCCATTAAAAAAAATAGCGCTGTTAAAACATTGGCGATAACAAAAAACTTTTTAGAGAACCTGCGGAAAAGGCTTTTAGGCATGGTATAAAGATAAGGCTTGCCCGGTAAAATGTTGACAACAGCCGGTTAATTCAGATCTTCATCTGCAGCCCTTTTTAAAATATTTTTTTCTTCATCGGTAAGAAAATGATAACCTTTCTGGTTGATCTTATCCAAAATTTCATCCACTCTTTGTTGTGTTACATTGGATGTTTTTTTATAAGGCTTTCTTCCGTCGGCGTTGTAAAATACTTTCTCCCTTATGTTGCCATCGGTATTCTTTTTATTAGGGTTAAATAAATTCATGAACCAGTAATACAGTTTGTTCATCCATACACTTCCATCGTAACCTTTGCGAAGCAAAAACACAAATAAAAAGCCGGCAGCCGCACCGCCAAGATGAGCCAAACTATGAGCAGCACTGTCCGAAGCTACACCGGCAAAATCTATCAGTATATAAACGAGTGTGAGTATCCAGATGGGGATGCCACCACCGAGATTACGAAAAAAACGATAGTCAGGAGCCAGCATCGTAGTAGCGCAGGCAACAGCCATGGTGGCCGTGCCACCACCCATCAACCAGGATTGTACTCCACCAATACCAGGTCTCAATGATGGAATAGAATAATTGGCCAGGATAAAAACCAATGCGCCTAAAAGTCCGCCATAAATATAAATGGGAATTAATTTTTTATTACCGGTAAGTTCTTGCAGAATGTAGCCAAAAGCCCAAAGCCAAAGCATGTTGCTTATCAGCCGGATAATGTTCAGCTCAGTAAACATGTACACTAAAAATGTCCAGGGTCTTTCACTGAGGGTTACCAGTTGTGCAGGCATTTCAAAATACTGTACCACATCCTGGTAAAACGAACCCTGCCCAGCCTGGAAAAAATTAAATACCACCTTTATAACCATCAATAATAAAAAGAAGATAATGTTGATTGTTACCAATCCCACCAGGGCGTTGCCATCATCACCCAGCGTAAATCTTTTTCTTGGCTGCCGGTAATCCGAATATCTGTCTGCCTCTCCCATAAATAAATATTGTGGTACAAATTTACAATACCCTTCTTTAATAACTGTTAACGTCAGTAAAAGGTTTTGCGGTTGGTTTTATTCCAGAATAATATCAACAAAAATCCAACAATAGCTCCTCCAAGGTGGGCAAAGTGACCAATATTATCTCCGCTTGATTGACGGAGACCACCAAACAAGTCAATCAAAATAAATCCCGGGATTACATATTTTGCTTTTATGGGTATTGGAATAAACATGATAAATAATTCTGTATTGGGAAACAAATAGGCAAATGCCGCCATTACACCCATAATAGCTCCGGAAGCACCAATCATAGAGTATTCATTTTTGTAAGCATCAATTATTTGTGCAACGCTGGCATTGTTTTCACTTGCTGCTCTTAAGCCTTGGGCACTTTTGGAAAACATCTCTGCACTGAAAGGAATGGTAAGTTGTGTAAGGATACCTGCACCCAAACCACAAATAAGATAAAAGATCAAAAACTTTTTTGAGCTGATATAATTCTCTATAATACTCCCAAACATCCACAAAGCAAACATATTAAACAGCAAATGGCCAATGCCTCCTTTATCATGCAAAAACATGTGGGTAATCAACTGGTGTGGTTTAAACAAAGGGGAATTAAAATAATGTAATGACCCCCATTCGGTAACATCAAAAGCGGAAATAAATTGCTGAGCCAAGTAAGCCAGCACATTCAGAATAATAAGATTTAAAACAATAGGCGTTGTCCGTTGCATCAGTAAATAAAAATTTAAACTGCAATTTCGGAATTGTTATTGGATATTCAGAATGTGGTGGATGAACGGCTGTTAATAAAAACTATAAACTGTAAGCCTTCGCTAATTTTTCAATCAACATGTTTTTTAATTCCTCCGGAATAAAAGCCGCTTTCAATGCATTGAAATTGCACTCATAAAAATCCTGTTTTGTCCAGCCGAATGTTTCATGCAGTTTATTGTATTCCCTGTTCAGTGTAATATCAACAATGGTGCGGCAGTCGGTATTGATGTTTACTGAAACACCAGCTTTTTTAAGTTCATCAACGGGGTGATTTTTATATTCTTCATACATGGAAGTTTGAATGTTGCAGCTTGGGCAAATTTCCAGGTGAATTTTTTTATTCTTTAAATGTTCCACCAGCTTTTTGTCTTCTGCACTTCTTGCTCCGTGGCCAATTCTTGACGGGGCAAAATTTTCCAATGTTTCCCAAACACTTTCAGGTCCGCTTGCTTCGCCGGCATGTGCAGTAATGTGGATTCCTTTTTCCCTGGCGTACTTAAATGCCGCCACATGATTGGTGATAGGGCAACCGGCTTCGTCGCCTGCAATATCAAAAGCCGCCACATAAGTTCCTTTAAACTGCTCCACTAATTTTACAGTGGCCATACTTTGTTGTTCTGTATAATGCCGCAGGGTGCAGAGTATTAGCCTTGCTTCCACGCCTGTTTGCTTTACAGCTTCAGCAGTTGCGGCTTCAATTGTTTGCACCACTTCGTAAGGAGTCAATCCTTTTTCCAAATGCAGAAAAGGAGCAAATCTTATTTCAGCATACAAAGTATTATCTGCTTTCAATTGTTTGAAAACATCCTGCACTACCAACTGCAATGCCTCTTTTGTCTGCATCATTGAAAATCCTTTCACTGCCCTTTTTAAAAAATCAACCAGGTCCAAGCATTTGGCCGGTGCAATAAAATCGTGGCGGTATATTTCCGCTGTAATGGATGGGTCAATTTTATTTACCACTTCATAACTAAGGCTGCAGTCGAGGTGCAGGTGCAGTTCTACTTTTGGCAGTTGGTCGAAACTCATTATTTAATTGAAAGTTGATAGTTGAGAATTGAAAGTTCTTTATTCGGCATTCTACATTCGCAATTCGTTATTACAAAAATTGCAGCACCTCGTTCATGTGTACTACATGTTTAAAGTTAGCATGTTCTACTTTATGCTCCACCGTTTCGTGTGCCCAGGTAGTATGATAAGGAATGTGAACGCCATGGCCGCCAATGGCCAGCACCGGCAGCACATCCGACTTTAATGAATTGCCCATCATTAAAAATTGAGCAGGGTTGATATCAAGATGTTTAATCAATTTTAAATAATCCGATTCCTGTTTGTCGCTCATAATTTCTATGTGGTGAAAATAATGTTCCAGGCCAGATTTTTTCAGCTTGCGTTCCTGGTCGAGCAGGTCGCCTTTGGTGGCAACAACCAATCGGTACTTTCCTTTCAATGCTTTCAGCACATCTTCCACGCCATCCAGTATTTCAATTGGTTTTTGCAATAACTCTTTGCCATACCCCAATGCTTTTTCTATTACTTCAATGTTGAGTGTGTTGTTAGTTACCCTTAATGAAGTTTCAATCATGCTCAGCATAAAACCTTTTACTCCGTAACCGTATAAAGCAAGATTGTCAATTTCTGTTTTGAACAATTCTTTTACCAGTGTATGACGGGGCAGGTAATCTTCCAGCAGATCACAAAATTTTTCTTCTATCTCTTTGAAGTAAGGTTCATTTACCCAAAGGGTATCATCCGCATCAAAAGCAATTACTTTAATGTCCATTTGCAAAAAATATTAATCTGCAAAAGTAAACAATGTGATCCTTTCTTTTGAGGCTAAGGTCATTTAATTTTCTTCAGTACGGCAGCATCCAAACGATTTAAAATTATTTTATTTCCGGCAAATGTTTTACCGGTTAATAAACTTTTATAAGCAGCACTGGCAGGCAGTTTGAAGATTGCTTTGCTTCTCTCCAAATTGAACAGTACAATAATTTCGTTGTCATCATCATATCTTCTGTAGCCTAATTTTTTTCCTTCGGCAATGATAAATTCAATATTGCCATTTGATAATACAGGATTTGTTTTTCTGATGGCAACAAGTTTTTTATACCAGTCATACTGTTGCTGATTAAAACCTATTGTATCATATAATTTTTTACCGGGCTGATAATTATTGGTGGTTTCATTTTCAAAACTAAATTCCTTCCACATCAATGGTTTTCTGCAGTGGGGATCATCTGCACCCCACATGCCCATCTCTTCACCATTCCATATTTGTGGCGCACCAACAGTGGTAAACAAATGCACCAAATACAAACGCAGCCGTTTGTATGTTTCAGCATCCGGCTTGCCTGTTTTATAATAACTGTCATCATTTGGTGTGGCCTTGAATTTGTATTGATTGGGATTATAAAAATCACTCAGCAATCTTGGTGCATCATGTGAGGAAGAAACATTCATCATGGCGTAGCGGTTGTCGGGCAGCAACCTGTTCCATTGAAACGCCAAACTATCTTTCAATTGTTTTGCATCCATATCAAAATTTGTTTTGGCAAAAAAATAACGGGCCGGCCGGTATGCCTGATAAAACATGACGGCATCAAAAATGTCACCCTGTGTGTAAGGCGCAGGATCCATTAATTTATCCGGCCATTGCTGCCACCATATTTCTCCAATGAGGTATGCATCCGGCTGAATGCTTCTTACCTGTTTTCTAAAATCTCTCCAAAAGCCCAGACCGATTTGATCAGCCACATCCAGTCTGTAACCATCAATGCCTTTTCCTGCATCTCCATCGGGAGCCAGCCATCTTTTGGCTACGGCAAACTGGTGTTGTTTTGCTCCTGCGTTAATATCGCCTTCATAAGGATTGCCAGCTTTTCGTTCTGTAGTAATGTCAACTTTTTTTAACTCAGGCAAAGTATTATTGCCCAGCCAGCCCTTGTATGCAAATTCATTTTGCGGCGTTGCCGGATCATCAAAAGAAATGATATCGTACCAATCTTTGTACTTGGATTGCTGCTGATTTTTTACCACATCCTGCCATGCCCAAAATAAAATGCCGGTATGGTTCCAGGAATAATCCATGATGATTTTCATCTTTCTTTTGTGTACTTCCTGTACCAGTTTTAAAAATAATTTATCAGCAGCTGTCCATTTCCAGGTAGCAGGGTCACCAGAATTTTCTGCTGCGATTATTTTATTATCACCGGCAGGGTCTGGTCCAAAGTTTACATCTACATGATGATAGTTTCTTGTATCGTATTTATGCAGCGATGGAGCATCATTGATGGGGTTGATGAACAATGCATTTACTCCCAGCAGTTGTAAATAATCCAGCTTATTCAAAACGCCCTGCAGGTCGCCGCCATACCTTCTGAATTGAATGGTTTCGTTAAAAGGCTTGTTAAGCTTTTTCTCCCAGGCCTGCTGACCATACCAGTTTTGCGTCCACGGGGTGATGCTCCAGTCAGCAGGTGGTTCCATTTGTGTAGGCACCGTGATGTTGGCCAATGTAGGATCATTTTTTTTATCACCGTTATAAAAACGTTCTACAAATATTTGATACCAGACAGCAGTCTTGCTCCAGTCGGGAGGTTTGCTGAAAGGTGTGGATTGGGAAAATACTGACTGGCTAAGAAAAAGGAATGATATTATCCAAATAGTTTTTTTCATATGCAGGCTGATTAATGCAACCGTCAAATTACAAGGAAAGATTTATTTATCCATATTAAACTTCATCAGCAGTTCATCATTAACTATTCCCCATCTAAAGTCGACTACTTCAGCTTTAACAATACTACACATTCAATATGATGTGTATGAGGAAACATATCCACAAGCTGAATTTTTTCCACAACATATTTTTCACTCAGCAGGGCAAGATCCCTGGCCTGCGTAGCCGTGTTGCAACTTACATACACAATTTTAGGAGCTGCCATCTCTAATAATTTGTTCACTAATTTTTCATGCATACCGGCTCTTGGCGGATCGGTGATGATTACATCAGGTTTACCATGTTTTGCAAAAAAGTCATCATCACAAACCTTTATTACATCGCCTGCAAAAAAATCAGCGTGGGTAATATGATTCAATGCGGCGTTTTCTTTTGCATCTTCAATGGCTTCTGCTATTGCTTCCACGCCAATAATTTTTTTTGCCAGCTGGCTAACAAAAATGCCGATGCTGCCGGTGCCGCAATACAGGTCGTACACAATTTCATTACCGGTAAGCCCTGCAAAATCACGGGTGATACTGTATAATTTTTCGGCCTGCTGTGTATTGGTTTGAAAAAAAGATTTCGGCCCGATCTTAAATTTAAATGCTTCCAGTTTTTCAATTACATATCCTTTACCAAAATATACCTGTGGTGTAAGATCATAAATGGTATCGTTCCATTTTGTATTGATGGTGTACAGTAAAGTGGTGATGGAAGGTACTTTACTCAACACAAAATCAAGCAGCTTTTTTGTTTCTACTTCATCTTCGTAACCCAAACAAATATTTACCATCAGCTCACCGGTATTGCAGTAGCGGATGATGATATTGCGGAGCCATCCTGTGTGCTGCTTGATATCGTAAAAAGAATAGTTGTGCTGCTTTGCAAAATCACGGATGTTGTTACGGACCTGGTTGTTTACATCATCCATTAAATAGCACTCGTGGATATCAATTATTTTGTCAAAAATACGGGGCACATGAAAACCCAAAGCATTTTCCTGTGATACCGCATTTTCATTTTTTATCTCCTCGGTGGTCAAATATCTTTTGTTACTAAAAGTAAAGTCCAGCTTATTACGGTAATATTTAGTTGCATCGGCTCCCACAATGGGCAGCATTTCGGGCAGGTCTATTTTGCCAATGCGCCTGAAATTTTGTGCCACTTCCTGCTGCTTGTATTCCAGCTGTTTTTCATAAGGCAGCATTTGCCATTTGCATCCGCCGCAAAGGCCAAAGTGCCGGCAAAAAGGCTGCTCCCTTTCTTTTGACAGTTCATGAAAATGTGTGGCCCTTCCTTCGCCCCAATCTTTTTTATTAGTGCTTACAAATACATCCACCACATCGCCGGGTACAGCACCTTCTATAAAAATTACTTTACCATCAATCTTTGCCAAAGATTTACCTTCGGCTGCATAGCCGGTCACCAGTACTTTTTCTAATAAATATTTTTTTCTTTTCACGCTGGCAAAAATAAGACAACCTGTTTTGTTAACGATTTGTAATTTTTAAAACAGCCATTTTTATAAATGATTGTAAACCGTTCCTTTTAGATATTTTTGTAACCTTATCAATTCAATATGAAGCGTATATATTTACCCTTGCTGTTTTTATTTTTTGTGATGGCTGCCGGTGCACAAAGTTTTAAAATTACCCTACAGGCGCCGGGCTTTACCAATGGTATCGCCTACCTCACTTACCACAGCGGCAAAAATTTTAATATCGAAGATTCTGCGGCAGTAAGTAATAAAGGCATTGCTGTATTTGAAGGCAAGCGGAAACTGCCCGGCGGTATCTACTCCATGTTCCTGCCCGGCAAAAGGCAGTTTGTTGATTTTTTTATTGATAAAGAACAACTCCTCAATATTAAAATTGACAGCACCGACCTGCTGAATAAAACAGTGATCACCGGCTCTAAAGAAAATATTGTTTTCCAGGATTATCAAAAATACATGGCCGTAAAAGGCAAGGCATGGGAGCAGGAAAGGATTGCTTATACACAATCTAAAACCAAGCAGGACTCTGTATTACATGAAGCCAACTACAACCGGCTGAACAAAGAACTGAACGACTACCGGGAGAATATTATTAAAAATCAACCGCAAACAATGATGGCCTCGGTATTGAGTGCTATGAAGGAGCCACCGCTGCTGCACACTAATCCTAAAAGTCATAATGACTCACTTGAAAATTATTATCATTATAAAAAACATTACTGGGATGGTGTAACTTTCATGGACGAAAGGATCATCCGGTCGCCGTTTTTTATTCCCAAGTTTGAAAAATTTTACCGGGACATTGTGATACAGCATCCGGACAGTATCATCAAAGAAATGGATTACCAGTTGCTGCTGGCCCGTAGCTGTCCTGAAATGTATAAGTTTATTTTGAACTGGGCTACCGATGAATACATCAATCCAAAATACATGGGGCTGGATGCCGTATTTGTTCACCTGTTTGAAAAATACCACAGCAAAGGACTTACCAGCTGGCTCAATGAAAAGCAAATGGAAACCATCAGCCGTAGGGCTTACATGGTGATGGGCAGTTTAATTGGCGCCAAAGCAGCTGATCTTGAAATGCTGGATACCGCAGGCAAGCCATCTTCGCTCTACAACTTAAATGCAGATTACAGCATTGTAGTTTTTTGGGATCCCAACTGCGGCCATTGCAAAGAAGAAATACCAAAGCTGGACTCTATTTATAATGCCAGCTGGAAAAATCATGGTGTAAAAGTATATGCGGTGTTATCAGGTGATTCAAAAGAAAACCTGCTGCCGGCATGGAAAAAATTCATCAATGAAAAAGGGTTGGGCGAATGGACAAATGTGTATCAAACCAAAGCAATGGAAGATGCAGATGTTGCGGCGCAAAAACCAAGTTACCGCCAGCTGTACGATGTTATTATGACTCCCACCTTGTTTTTATTAGATAAAGAAAAACGCATTATCGGCAAAAAACTGAGCTGGCAGCAATTGGATGAACTGCTGCAGGTAAAATGGAAAAATCAAAAAAACTAACTAACGAAAAGCATCACCATGAAGCAATTTTTTTTATTGATCATAACAGGGCTTGTGATATCGAATGGGTTTGCCCAAACGCTGTTTACTTACGGCATCAATGAAACGGGCAAAGAAGAATTCATGAGGGCTTACAATAAAAATAAAACCCCGGTTGCTGATAAAGAAAAATCTTTAAGAGAATACCTGGACCTGTATGCCAAATTTAAGTTGAAAGTAAAGGCGGCAAAAGAATTGCGGCTGGATACTTTACAGCAATTGCAATATGATGTGCAAAATTTCCGCAGCCAGGTAGAAGAAGGATACTTGACTGATGACAATGAAGTAAAGAGGCTGCAGGAAGAGGCGTTTGAACGCAGCCAAAAGGATATACACCTGTTGCACTTTTATATTCCCATCAACAATAAAATGAGTGCCGAAGATTCAGTAAATGCATACAAGCTGCTGGAAGGGGTAAGAGGAAATTTATTAAAAGGGATAACACACTATGATGGAATAGCGGAAGATTTGGGAAAAAATGCGGCATCCTTAAAGTGGAACGACCTTGGTTATATCACAGCCTTCTCCCTGCCTTATGAAATGGAGAACCTGGTATATGCATTACAGCCGGGAGGCGTAAGCAAAGTTTACCGTACCAAATCGGCGTTGCATATTTTTAAAAATGAAGACGAAAGAAAGAGTCCCGGTAAATGGAAAATTGCCCAGATATTATTTGCTATTCCTCCGGACGCCAGTGATAACAGCAGAAAAGAAATCGAAAAATTTGCCGACTCTGTTTATGGTATGCTAAAGACTGGTGCCGACTTTGCTGAAATGGTTAAAAAATACAGCAATGATAAAATGACTTTCCTGAATGGCGGAGAACTGCCGGAGTTTAGTACCGGAAAATTTGAACAGCCTTTTGAAAAAGCAGTATTTGCACTGCAAAATGACGGCGACATCAGCAAACCTATTTCAACGAGTTATGGTTTTCATATTGTTAAGCGGCTGCAACAGCATCCAATGCCTGCTGATAAAACAGATGAAGTTTTTATGAGCAACCTAAAGCAGCAGTTGCTGCAGGATACAAGGATCAATATAGCCAAAGCAAATTTTATTAAAATGGTAACGGCTAAAACAGGCTTTAAAAAAAATCCGGCAGTTACAGAAGAACAATTATTTCGTTATGCAGACAGTGTAACGGCTAATAAAGTGGTGGGAAAATATCCCATCAACAAAGCAACTGTTTTTTCTTTTACCAAATCAAAAGTGGAGGGCAGCGACTGGCTGAATTTTGTAAAAGATTACAAGCTTAACCAGGATGTATATAAAGGGGAAAATAATAAGGCACTCCTGGATAAATATATTTCCACCATCATTATAGAATATTACCGGAAGCACCTGGAAGAATTTAATGAAGACTTTAAATACCAAATGCAGGAATTTAAAGAAGGCAACATGTTGTTTGAAGTAATGGAAAGAAATGTGTGGAGCAAGGCGGCTAATGACAGTGTGGGGTTGAGAAAATTCTATGATGCCAACAAAAGTAAATACCAGTGGAAAGAAAGTGCCACAGTAAATTTATTTAACTGCAACAGTTTAAAAACAGCAGAGGCGGCACAACAGGATTTGAAAGATGGCAAAAACTGGAAGCTGATTGCTGAACAAAGCGAAGGCACCATTCAGGCCGATTCAGGCAGATACGAAATTCAACAATTGCAATTGCCGGCCGGCACTGTAGCGGCAGAAGGATTGTTGACTGCACCGGTGGTAAACAATGGCGACAATACTGCCAGCTTTGTAAAAATCCTAAAATTATTTCCCGCCAACCAGCAGCGGAGTTTTGAAGAAGCAAAAGGCTTGGTGATAAATGAATATCAAAATTATTTAGAAGAAAAATGGATTGAGGAACTGAAGAAAAAATACCCGGTGAAAGTAAATGAACCGGTGTTTAAGGCCTTGGTAAAATAACTAGAATTAGGTAGACTAAGAACTAGGAAAATTCTTCTTGCATTTAGGGTGGCCTCAAAAAAAAGGCGTTAAGAAAATTTGAATGGTTGGCGTTAAAAAATGAAATTGATGTTACAAATGTTTGGTTTTGTTATTTGCCTGTAAGTCGCACAAAAGCCTGGTCCTATTCAACAGTTGGAACTTAATTTCATTTTAGCCAATCATTCAAATTTTTAGCCTTTTTTATGAGGTCTTGATTTTTTTTGTTACTTTTTTGTATTAAGACAAAAAAAGTAAATAGAGAGCAACTCAATACAGCTAAGACTTTGCTATTAAAATACCTAATCCAAAAAATGAAATAAGCTGGCTTTTTTTGAGCCAGCTTATTTTTTATCTGCAAAAAATATTTACCTTATTTCCTTCACCACATTATAAATTACTTTGGGCTTGCCCAGGGTATAATAATGCAGCACCGGCACACCAAAAGCTTTTAATTCTTTCGATTGCTGAATCAGCCATTCGGTACCAATCAGCTCTACCTCTTCGTCAGTCTTTGCTTTTGTAACAGCATCAGACAGGTCAGCAGGAATATCCACATGAAATACTTTTGGTAAAATACTGAGTTGTTTTTTATTGGTTAGCGGCTTCAGCCCGGGAATGATCGGCACATCAATGCCGATAGCCCTGCAGGCTTTTACAAAATCAAAAAATTTCTGGTTGTTGAAAAACATTTGAGTCATAATATAATCCGCCCCGGCATCCACTTTTGCCTTCAGGTATTGCATGTCTGTTTCTAAATTAGGGGCTTCAAAATGTTTTTCGGGGTAGCCGGCGGTACCAATACAGAAATCTGCTTTGCCGCCATTTTTAATATCTTCTTCCTGGTAAATACCGTTTTTTAAGTTTGCCACCTGCCTTAATAAATCCACAGCATAAGCGTTGCCGTTAAGCTCCGGTTCAAAGTTGGCTTCATTTTTTGCAGCATCTCCCCTCAGCACCAGCACATTGTCAATGCCCAAAAAATTAAGGTCAATCAAGGCATCTTCCGTATCCCTTTTGGTAAAGCCGCCACAAATTAAATGCGGCACGGTGTCCACATTGTAATGGTTTTTTATAGCGGCACAAATAGCCACTGTGCCGGGCCTTTTTCTTACTTCTACTTTTTCAAATGTGCCATCCGCCTTTTTCTTAAACATGGTTTCGCTGCGGTGGTAAGTAACATTGATAAACGACGGCTTGAACTCCATCAAAGGGTCAAGGTGATTGTAAATAGTTGTAATGGTTTTACCTTTTAACGGAGGTAAAATTTC
>JANMJU010000043.1:0-7401 GCA_031371545.1 Chitinophagaceae bacterium | reverse complement strand
CTTAGAAACAATGTAGCGCATCAAGGTTATCGGCCTTCTACTGAAGAAGCAAAAAAAGCTATTGAATCAACTTCAATGTTTCTTACGGCTTTATGGGTATATCAAAGGCCAGCTTTTTACAACGGAATGAAAAAGCGATAGCACTGCATACAACATGGGTATTGTAGCAAGTGGGGCTGGACATTGAAACTTCGGCATTTTGCATCGCTGTACTTTAGTTCGGGCTGGACGTTAATAATTTGGCTTTAGTTGCTATCTTCAATTTTATATTTTCAATCAGCTGTTGTTCCTGGCTGGACATTATAAAATATCCCACCTGCTGCAATACCTGTCCGTTGTGCGTCAGCTTAAACCACATCCGTTAACAGACAAAAATGGGACATAAAAAGGTTTGTTTAGATTGTAAGATTACATTTAACCGATACTTTGATAGTGGTTCAGAGCTAACATATCATTGTCCTGAATGTGGTAAATCTATGACACTTTTACCTCACCGTTTTAGACCCCCAAAAAAGACCGAGGATAAGAAATGGGAGGTTGTAAAGTTTTTAGTTGACAATCACTTTTACTATCAACACATTTCAGACCCAGAAACTATTGACAAAACAGTATATGTTAAGTATCCTGACAACTTACGAGACGCTAAAGAGTTTGTGATAAAATATAAAAATCAGGCACGGAAATGAATAAATGGAAAATTGCTTTTATTCCCAACAACGTCTCTCTATGAGCAAAACGAGGACGTTGTGCAAATAAGAATCGAAATTTGAATATTAATGACCCAACTCCGGCAAACGCAACGGCCTTGCTATCACACAAAGCCATGGGAAGAGACGTTGCTGGGAATAAATAAAAAAGACTTTCGCATATTTATGAGTTGGTGCAATTTTATCGTTACCCCATTAGGTATTTAGCTTAGTATTTTTTGTAAAAGAATAAGCCCACCAAATCAATATTATTTGCAAGGGCAATCTGAGGATTGATATCCACAACTTAGGATTAGATTTATTCCAATAATTAACCATCATCTGAATATTAGCAGGAAATATAGCGATCAATAATAAAATAATACCCCAGGCAGCCAATCTTCTTGTTGAAGAAAATAAAAGTAACAAGCCAAACGATAACTCACAAACACCACTAATTACTACCAACTCATTATGCCATGTAAGCCAGGGTGGCATTATTCTTAAGTAAAATTCTGGGTGCCAAAAATGATTTATCCCTGCTCCAATATAAAGCACAGACATTACAAAGAGGGAGCGTTTCTTCATATCATAAATATAAGCTGCAAGCGTCAATAATAGATTGCACTTATTCATAGCAAGGTCCCTGCTATCACACAAAGCCAAGAGATGTTGCTGAGAATAAGATTTTCACTTTTGGAAATAAATATCTCATTTAAAGAAATCGCTCCTACTTCACTTCATCCCACAAATGGCGTATTAATCCATCTGCCAAACCAATCTTGGGAACATAAATTTCTGCTGCACCTGCCCAGCGCATAGTATTTACATAAATGAGCAGTGCCGGTACAATTACATCGGCCCTGTCTTCCCGGAGATTGTATTTTGTAATGCGGTCGGCCAATGTTACGCTGCTTAATTCTTTGTAATAATCTCTCAGCAGTTCCAGGTTCAGCGGCTTGCCGTCTTTTCTTTTACTCATCGAAAAAATCTTGTTGATATTGCCGCCGCTTCCGATGGCCACTACTTCTTTGTGCCCTTTGGTAACAGCCCGGATGGTGTCTTTCATTTCATCCCATTCTTTTTCGGTGACCATGTTTTTTAATAAGCGGATGGTACCGATGTTGAATGATTTTTTATAGATAAGAATACCACTGCTGAAAAAAGATAACTCGGTGCTGCCACCGCCCACATCTATGTAGAGATAGCTGTGGTCTTTATCCATGTTTTCTGCAATGTGGTTTTCATAAATGAGGCCTGCTTCAAAATCACCGCTGATTACTTCTATGCTGATCTCTGCTTCCAGCCTTACTTTGCGGATGATATCGGAAGCATTTTTTGCATCTCTCATGGCACTGGTGGCACAGGCTTTTATATGTGTTACTTCGTAGGCATTGCACAAATGTTTGAATGCTTTCATCGTTTGCAGCATCATGCCAAGCCGTGGTTTTGAAATGAAACCCTGCTCAAAAACATCGAAACCTAGCCGCAGTGGTATCCTTACCAGGTTGAGTTTATTAAACACCGTATTGCCTGCTGCATCCTGCACTACTTCGGTGATTAAAAGCCTTGCGGCGTTACTGCCTATATCTATTGCTGCTAAGTTCAAGTGATGAGTGATAAGTAATAAGTGATAAATAATAAGTTCTTTAGCAGTTACTGGTTTATTTTTTGTGAAAGGCTTGAATTATAATTGCTCAATAATGCTGCATCTGTACAAGAGTGCGACGCCAATGAAGCTAAATAAAAATCCTGGAGCCTGGTTCATAAAATAAACCCAGTGTAACATATATGGACAAAGATAGGTTGGTAACTAACTTAGTTTTAAAAGAAATGGCAGCGTTAATGTTATGTGGATAATTTGCGGAATAAATAATTGTAGGTTTCTATCTGCGACCTTACTTTTTTTCGGTTTCTTGGATTGACATACTGGTTGCTGAGTTCATTGTCCAGCTTACGTGCCTTGATATTATCAGACAATTGTATCTGAAGTATCTCTTTTATTTCCTGCTGAATATTTTTTTCAAAAATGGGGCAGGCTGCTTCTATGCGGTGATCAATATTTCTTACCATCCAGTCGGCGGAAGAGAGAAATGTTTTTTCATTGCCGCCATTGTAAAAGATCATCACTCTTGCATGTTCTAAATATTCATCCACAATGCTGATGGCCTGCACCGGAAATTTGAATTTATTATTTTCGGTAAGCATACAGCAAATACCTCTCACCACCATCTTCATCTCTACTCCTGCTTTGGCAGCTTCGTATAATTTTGAAATCAGTTCTACATCGCTGAGTGAATTTAATTTTAGTGTAATGCCGGCGTCTTTACCTGCTTTAGCTGCTTTTATTTCTTTATCGATCAATGCTATCAATTGCCTTCGCATATTCACCGGGCTTACCATCAAAGTTTTGCAGGCTTTTAAAAACTGAATCCTTGTTTTGGGTTGTTCCAAATAATGAAATATCCTGTTTACATCTGCCATGATATTCCTGTCGGAAGTAAGCAGGCAATGATCGCCATAAATTTTAGCGGTGCTTTCATTGAGGTTGCCGGTGCTTACAAAACCATAGTGGGTGGTTTGTCCTTTCACGACTTTTTTTATCAGGCAAATTTTAGCATGCACTTTCATATTGGGCACGCCCAGCAATACTTTCACGCCGGCTTCCTCCAGTTCATCTTTCCATTCCAGGTTGGCTTCTTCATCAAATCTTGCCCTTAGTTCCAGCACTGCTGTCACCTGCTTTCCATTGCGTACGGCATTGGTAATGGCATTCACAATCTTAGATCTTTCGGCCAGCCGGTAGCAGGTAATTTTTATATGCGTTACTTCCGGATCAATGGCTGCTTCTCTCAGCAGATCGATCACACTGTCGTAAGAATGATAAGGAAAATGTAGCAGTACATCTTTCTGCATCACTACATCGGTTACCCTTTTAAAACCTTTCAGCAGCGGATGTACAAACGGTTTTTTACGCTGGCTTTTTTGAGAGAATACTGTTTCAGGAAAATGAATAAAGTCTTTAAAATTGTGGATGCGTCCGCCGGGTATCAGGTTGTCCTTGTGTGTAAGGCCCAATCTTTTTACCAGGTAAGTCAACAGTGATGGATCGATATCTTTATCATAAATAAATCGAACGGGCTTGCCCTTCTTGCGGTTCTTTAAGCCCTTCTCAATTTTCTGTATCAGTGATGTGGCAATGTCATTATCAATATCAATTTCTGCATCCCTGGTTACTTTAATGATGTGTGATGAAAATGTATCGTAACCAAAAAATGAAAAAATATATGGCAGGCAGTAGCGGATAATATCTTCCAGCAAAATGATATGCTGTTCGCCCTGTTTTGAAGGCAGTATCACAAAGCGTGGCAGCCGCCGTGCCGGCACCGACACCAATGCAAAGCGCTGTGGTATTGATTTATTTTTTTTACTGAGTTTGCAGGCAAGGTAAATACTCTTGTCGCTGAGTGTGGGAAAAGCCTGTATACTTTCTATCATCAGCGGCACCATATTGCTGCGTACTTCTTCATCAAAATAATCGAGTACAAATTTTTTCTGTGTGTTGTTGAGCTGGGTTTCGCTGAGCAAAAATATTTTTTGCTTTTTTAGTTCCCTCAGTATTTCATTCCAGATGCGTTCAAATTCTTTTTGCTGCTCCAGCACTATTTGCTGAATGGATTCAAGGATGAGTTCTGGCGACTGTTCCAGGTGGATATTGCCTTTGCTGCCGAGTTCTATCATCCGCTGCAGTGTGGCCACTCTTACCCTGAAAAATTCATCTAAGTTGTTGGAGAAAATACCAAGGAACTTCATCCGTTCTTTCAGTGGCACTGTTTCGTCTGCGGCTTCCTGCAATACCCTGCTGTTAAATGACAACCAGCTTATATCCCTTATAATAACCTTTTGAGTTTTTACCCTGTGCATCCGTTTTGTTCCCCTGATTGTTTGATAATTTTTAAAAATAAGGATTTTGTTTATTGGGCGGTATTAAATTTTTTATTTGTACGCAGGCATTGCTATTTTGTTCGGCTTCAGTCCTGCTTTACACTCCTACTCCGGCACGGAAGCCAGGCTTCTTCCACCTCTCCTTTGGAGTTCTCTGAAAGAGAACGAACGAAGTTCCGGGTGAGGCCTTCACCCGGGTATCCGTTTCAATCAGGTGTAGAAATTGAGCTGCAGGAATTTTATTGGGCTGTGGAAAAGGCAGCGGTATAATTGAGACTATCTGCTCATTGGAAGCTTTGTCCTGACTGGCTTTAGAGATGGCCGCTAAAAATAAGTACTGACCCCAAAACTAAACCCTCCTGTCTTAGCCGGTGGGTTACCCAAAATATCTTTTTGCTGCTGGTACCGGTAATTCAACCGCAGTACCGTTTGTGCAGTGGGGCGAAAACTGATGGACGGCATGATGCTCCACAGATCATCGCCAATATTGGTGCCGGTAGATTTGAATTTGCCAACATTCCAATCCACATATTCAGCCCGAAGTGCAATGTTTAGTACCGCATCTTTCCAACCCAATATGTTGCGTTTAACAATGGGTTGTACAAAATCAACAAAGCCACCTTGCTGCCTGTTGCCAAATTGTTCTGTATAAGTTGCAGGCACATTTACTTTTATCCAGGCCCATTCAGCAGTGATAAATGTATTGAGTGTTGGCAGCGTTGTATTAAAGTCAATGGCAAAAACATCCAATCTCCTTTTGTCATCTATTACAATGCCGTCGTCTTTCCATTTATTATAAACGCCCCCCATGTACGACAGACCAATCTCTGCAATTTTATCATACCGCACTGCAACCTTTCCTGTAAATAAAGGACTGCCGCTTGCCTGTTCTTCAAAGCGTTCAGCATTATCCCTTGCCGCAGGCAAAAAGGTTTTGTTTTTACTGTTGGCAATGATTGAATTATCAAAACCGCTGGTTAAATAAAGTTCGTAACCAAACATCCACTTGTTGTTGTATTGTTTGCCGTACAGGCCAAAGCCTGCATTGCTCCAGGTAGCAGGCAGCATTTGTGTAGCAGCAATTGGCCGGTCAGTAAATTCCCATTTAGGGCCATCATGATTTTGATTGAATGCCCCGATGGGGTTTACGATCATACCACCCCTTAGATTAAGCAAAGGATGCAACTCAATATCAACAGCAGCAAATTCAACAGCAATTTCTTTTTCCGCAGGTTCAAATTCTATTTCACTTAAAAACTTGATGCGTTTGCTGATGGTAGATGCGATAAATAATGACAACCGCCGGAATTGGAACTGGTGCCCTTCACTGATACCATTGGTGCCCAGGTTTTGCCAGTTGGCTTCTGCATAACCGCCAATTGAAACCGGTAGTTTTCCTACAGCAACAAAAGGGCGGCTGTAAATGGCATCCATATTCAAAGCGTTGTTAGCGGTATCCGTAGATACTTCTTTTAAAAGTAGAGGATCTATCTGGGCCTGCAGAGGCTGGTAAAAAATAAATGCAGCAAGGAGGATGGTAATTATTTTGTTCATACAGGTTTCAATGAAATTTTTAACTGGTTGTTTTCTACTGTTACCCGAAATGAACGGAGGTTTGCACTGGCAGGTCCGCCTGATACAGTTCCTTTGTTATTGAATTCACTGCCGTGTGCAGGGCATTGCAGTTTATCGCCAAACACCTGCAGCTCTGCACCCTGGTGTGTGCATTGCAGCCACAAGGCAGAATAAGTTTGTGCGTCGAAACGATAAACACAAATTGGGAATTTCAATTTATCGTTGTTTACAATTATGTATTTTTTGTAGTGTGTTTCCTTACCTGCCTTTGTTTCAAAATCCGTTAGGGAAACGATCAGATCACTTTCATTTATTGAACCGGATAATGTTTTGGATACCCCACAACCCTGCAGCAATGCAGCCATTGCTCCGCCGCCAACACATGCCATGCCACAAGATTTTATAAAATTTTTTCTGTCCATGCCTGCTGATTTAAACCTATAAGATTTTTAAAACCTTATAGGTTTCTTATAATGATTTTAAAAATTTCAGCACAGCCGCTTTTTCTGCGGTGCCAAGCTGGTTAAAATTGTTCCTGCTTTGCAATGCTTCGCCGCCGTGCATTTCAATGGCTTGCTCAATGGTTTTTGCCCTGCCGTCATGCATCAGGAAATATTGCCCGCCCTGAGAGTTGGGCGAAAGGCCCAAACCCCATAACGGTGGGGTACGCCATTCAAAAGTTTTTGCCGAACCTTCTGTATAACCGTCATCCAAACCGCTGCCCATATCATGCAGCAACAGATCGGTATAAGGAAAAAATGGTTTATTGTTCAGGGCAGCTACTGTTGAGTAGCCTGTTGTTAATTGTGGCTTATGGCAACCGGCACAATTAATTTGTACAAATAAATTTTTGCCTTGCTGTACAGTTGCATCGCTTTGATCTCTTTGTACAGGCGCTTTCAAAGTTTGCAGGTAAAATACTACATTTAATACAGTAAGATTGGCCACTTCAGGGTCGGTATCATAACCACTGTACACATCTTTGGGGCTGTACGTTGACGTTATACCAATATCCTGGTTGTAGGCATTTACCGTTTGATGCAGCAAATTATACGCTGCTGCTTTTTTACCAAAACGGTGAATATATTTTCCATTCCGGGGAACAGCATTGGCAAAAGGCTGTAGAAAGGAGGGTAAGAAATTATAGTTGGGTACACCTGAAATACCATCGCCATCAACATCGGCAGGGTCTGAC
>JANMJU010000031.1:0-3183 GCA_031371545.1 Chitinophagaceae bacterium | reverse complement strand
TAGGATGTTTCAAATCCTTTATTACGCAGATATACTTCCCAGCTAATAATGGAGGCAACAACAATAAGTAGCATCAGTAAAGCAGCTTTTGAAAAGTTAGCAGTTGGCATTTTTATCAGGTTTTGGGTAAAAGAAAAAATCTAAAGTTGATTGATGATTGCTAAATAGCACTATGAATTTTCATTGGTCTGCGGATTTTAATTGACCCTGCTATTCACACACTACAATCAATCATTTGCAAGAAATCAACAATTAGCTAACACAGGGAGAAGGGATTACTACAGATATTGTTTAAGGTTGATAATTTGAAGATATAATATTTATGGGATATCTAATGACTTAATTATTAAGTAATGAAACAAAGTTGTGTTTACAAAAAAGAAGCTGTTGAATCGTTGCCAGTAAAAAGTTTGAGAGGACGCAGGATCAAGGCCACTTATTAGTTGGTGATAATAACAAACTAAAAACCCTCGAAAATTACGGGCTAAGCTAAATGATCACGCCTTATTTTATTACCCCCAACTCTTTACCCACTTTACTAAAAGCAGCAATCGCTTTATCCAGTTGCTGCACATCATGAGCTGCACTTAACTGTACCCTTATCCTTGCCTGCCCTTTTGCCACTACAGGAAAGAAAAAGCCAATTACATAAATGCCTTCTTCTAATAATTTAGAGGCAAAATTTTGTGCCACCACTGCTTCATAAAGCATAATCGGAACTATGGGATGTTCACCGGGTTTGATATCAAAACCAGCTTCCGTCATTTTAGTACGGAAGTAGTTGGTGTTGAAAGCCAGTTTATCTCTTAGTTCCGTTGTTTCACTCAGCATGTCGAGCACTGCAATGGAAGCTCCTACAATGCTGGGTGCTACTGTGTTTGAAAAAAGATAAGGCCTGCTTCTCTGGCGAAGCATTTCAATAATTTCTTTTCTTCCGGAGGTAAAGCCGCCACTTGCTCCACCCAATGCTTTGCCCAGTGTGCCGGTAATAATATCTATCCTGCCCATTACACCACGGTACTCATGTGTTCCACGCCCTGTCTTGCCCAGAAAGCCCGAAGAATGGCATTCATCAATCATTACAATGGCATTGTATTGATCTGCCAAATCGCAAATTTTATCCAACTGAGCAATGGTACCATCCATGCTGAAAGAACCATCTGTAACAATAACCCGGCTACGCAAATGAGCAGACTCTTTGAGTTTTGCTTCCAGGTCTTCCATATTATTGTGATCATAACGGTAACGCTGAGCCTTGCACAACCGTACTCCATCAATAATACTTGCATGGTTGAGAGCATCGCTGATAATGGCATCCTGCTCGTTGAATAAAGGCTCAAACACACCGCCATTGGCATCAAAGGCAGCGGCGTATAAAATCGTATCTTCTGTTCCTAAAAAAGCAGCAATCTTTTTTTCCAGCTCTTTATGTATGTCCTGTGTGCCGCAGATAAAACGTACGCTGCTCATACCATAGCCACGGTGGTCGATGTATTTTTTTGCTGCTGCAATTACTTTGGGGTGAGAAGAAAGGCCGAGGTAATTATTGGCACAAAAGTTAAGTACATTTTTTCCGCCAACAATGATCTCTGCACCCTGCTCACTGGTAATGATACGTTCCTTTTTTATCAGCCCTGCGGCATCAATCTCTTTCAGTTCGTCTGCAATACGGTTTACAAATTGATTATTCATATTCGATAAGTTGATGATTACAAAATTAGGCAGCTAATAATTTACTTTTTAAACTAATTGTTATCAAACTTTAACATCTGTATTTTTTAACTGTAACTTTTTACCTTTAATTTCGTTATTACCTTAAATAACATCGCCAGCTTTGATAAAAAGGTCTGCCATACTACTGTTACTGCTCGCCATTGGCTCCATCAGCCTACTGGTATTCAGTTCCTACAAGTCAGTAGCAGCAACAACTCCTATTAATAATGACGCCCCTGTAAAATGCAGCGGCCCCTGCAAAAAAGCCGGTCCTCCCCTGCAGTGGAATATCATTTCCCAAACTATGTTTCAATCAGAAAGCTGATTAATTTTGCTTTGCTGTAACTTATTGTTCCTGCAAACGTATCAGTTAATAATTATTTAACCTTTACTGCAATAAACCAGCGCCAAAAGCTGTATGACCGAGAAAGAATATAATCAATGTGTAACTGTGTATGCAGATAATGTGTACCGCTTTATCCTGAAAAACCTCAGGCTTGAAGAGGATGCCAAAGATGTGGTGCAGGCGGCATTTGAAAAACTGTGGGTGAACAGGGTACAGGTGGATAATGAAAAATGCAAAAGTTTTTTATTTACTGTAGCCTACAATCAAATGATTGACCATATAAGAAAAAATAAAAGGGTGGTGTTGAAAGAAGGTTTTAGCGAAGGGGTGAAAACAAGCAACCGGCAGCAGCATGATTCAAAAAAAGTATTGCTGGAAGCACTGAACCGCCTGAATGAAACACAAAGAAGTTTGGTAATGCTGAAAGATTACGAAGGTTACAGTTATGAAGAGATTGGCAAAATAACAGGATTGAATGAAAGCCAGGTGAAAGTGTATTTGCACAGGGCAAGATTGCAGTTGAGAGAGTATATTGTGAAACCGGAGAATATCATTTGAAATAAGAAATAAGGAATGTGAAATAAGGAATGAGGAATGAGGAAGTAAAGGCAATCATACAAATCATAACAATCAAAAATCAATCATCATAAAAAATCCACATTGAACATCAACAGAAATAATTACGAAGAGTATTTTTTACTGTACACCGACAATGAATTGTCTGTGACAGAAAGAAATATGGTGGAAGCTTTTGTAGCTGCCAATCCTGACCTTGGTGAGGAACTGGTGGTGATGCTGCAGCAAAGCATATTGAAACCGGATGCTGTTGAATTTTTTGACAAAGAAAAATTAATAAAGCCACAACCGATAGATGCAGCTACTGAAGAAAAATTATTGCTGCTCTTAGATAATGAGCTGCCTGAAAATGAAAAAAAAGAACTCCTTTTGCTTGCAGCAAATAATACATTCATCAAAGAAGAATGGGAGCTGTTGCAGCAAACAAAACTTTCTGCTGCTGATAAAATAATATTTGAAGACAAACCATCACTGTACAGGAAAGAAACAAAAATTATCCCGATAGCCTTGTGGCGTATGGCGGCGGCGGCCATGCTGATTGGTTTTGG
>JANMJU010000027.1:0-38770 GCA_031371545.1 Chitinophagaceae bacterium | reverse complement strand
ATTTTTTTGCGGCTTCACTTTTTTCTTTCAGTAAATCTTCGTTGTTCCACAACTCAGTCAGCACTTTTTCTAATGCTAAAGCATTGTTGACTGGGATACCAGCTTTACATTCCACCAAATCAACCGCCTCTGCAAATTTTTCATATTGTGGTCCGTGGATTATGGGTTTGCCATACACGGCAGCCTCCAGTACATTGTGAATGCCATCTTCGCCAAAGCCGCCACCAACAAAGGTTATATCGGCATAATGATAAAGTTTGGAAAGCATTCCAATGTTGTCGATGATTAAAACGTTGAGCCCCCATCCCCCGTCCGAACCGGCAGGGGCGGGCCTAAAGGGGGATATTGCATTATTTTCTTTTTTGTTGGATCCGGCAGTCTTTTCAATCAACTCTTTCCATTCTGAATAAAAAATACTGGTTGGAAATTCCTTCTTCACATCCTTTAAATTCTCTGCATCTATTTCATGCGGAGCAATAATGAATTTTATTTGAGGATTGTTTTTTACATAATGGGTTAGCTCTTCTTCATCTTCTTGCCAGGTGCTGCCGGCTACCATTACTTTACTGTCGCCGCAAAATTTTTCAATCAGTGGAAGCGGTTCAAATTTTTCAGCAATTTCAATTACCCTGTCAAACCTGGTATCGCCGCTGATGCTGACATTTTCTTTTATCCCAACTGAAGAAAGTAATTCCATTGATTCATCATTCTGCACAAAAAAATGAGTAAAGCGTTGCAGCATCTTTTGCCAAATAGCACCATACCATTTAAAGAATGGCTGGCTTTGCCTGAAAATGCCAGACACCATCAATACCGGAATATTTCTAGTTTTAAGTTCAGTGAGATAATAATACCAAAACTCATATTTTACCCATAATACCAAATCCGGATTGATCACTTCAATCATTTTAGCAGCATTGATCCTGCTGTCCATTGGTAAATAGAAAATATGATCAGCAGCTTTATACGCTTTCATTATTTCATAACCAGAAGGAGAGAAAAAAGTCAGCACTATTTTTTTTTCGGGATAATGTCTTTTTACTGCCTCCAGCAATGGCCTTCCCTGTTCAAATTCGCCCAGGCTGGCGCAATGCATCCATATTGTTTTTTCCCTGTTGTCATTAATGTTCGGGAATTGCTTTCTTCCTGCCACCCATAATTTGGCCTTCGGGTTCCAGTAAGCGGCGATGCTGATTCCCAGCCGGTAAGCATGTATAAACAACAGATAAAATAAGTTTCCCAATATTATTTTTTATGACAAATCTACTGGCATTTTTCTTAAATAAATGAATGCAGGCAGCCTGCAATTTCAATCTTGCAACTAAACGGCTAATTACTATCTTTGCCCACGCTAAAAAAACGATTATGAGGCCATTGCAAATGGTGGATACCAGGACACAGTATCAAAAGATAAAAAAGGAAGTGGATGAGGCAGTGATTGGAGTACTGGAAAGTTCCATGTTTATCGGCGGCAAAGTGCTGAATGATTTTGCTGCAAACCTGGCTGCATACAATGGCAGTAAGCATGTGATACCCTGCGCCAATGGCACAGATGCATTGCAAATAGCCATGATGGCGCTGGGCCTGCAGCCGGGCGATGAAATCATTACTCCTTCTTTTACTTATATCGCTACCGTGGAAACGGCAGCACTGCTGCACATTAAGCCGATTTTTGTGGAAGTTGACAAGCAAACTTTTTGTATTGACACCGATGCAATTGAAAAAGCCATTACTTCTAAAACCAAGGCCATTGTTCCGGTGCATTTATACGGCCATGCGGCGGATATGGAAAAAATAATGGACATTGCCCGACGGCATAATTTGTATGTAATAGAAGACAATGCCCAGGCCATTGGCTGCAATTATACTTTTAGTAATGGCACCGTAAAAAAGACCGGCGCTATTGGCCATATCGGCTGCACCTCTTTTTATCCCTCCAAAAATTTGGGTGCTTATGGGGATGGAGGGGCAATATTTACCGACGACGATGCGTTAGCTGTAAAATTAAAAATGATTGCTTCTCACGGGCAAAGTAAAAGGTATTATCATGATGTAGTGGGATGCAATTCAAGGTTGGATACCATACAGGCTGCTATCCTCGATATTAAGCTCAGGTATTTGGATGAATACAATGCAGCCCGTAGAAAAGCAGCTGATTATTATGACAAAGCTTTTGAAGGGCAGGCTAATATTACCACACCTTTCAGGGCAGCTAACAGCAGTCATGTTTTTCATCAGTACACTTTAATTTTAAATAATGTGGACAGGGATGCACTGAATAATTATCTTGCTGAAAATGGAGTGCCATCCATGATTTATTACCCGGTAGCAAGCCACCATCAAAAAATGTTTGATGCTTTTGGTGGAAGCGGTTACACGTTGCCGGTAACAGACTGGCTTACGCAAAGGGTTATTTCATTGCCCATGCATACAGAGCTGGAAGAAGAGCAGCAGGCATTCATTGTTTCAAAAGTATTGGAATTTATTACTAAATCATAAACCCTTAAGACAGTTAATTATGAAAATAGCAGTTGTTGGAACTGGATACGTTGGCCTTGTATCAGGTACCTGTTTTGCTGAAACCGGTAACCAGGTGGTATGTGTTGATATTGACCAGGCAAAAGTTGAAAAACTTGCCTCCGGTCAAATTACCATTTTTGAACCTGGCCTGGAGAAAATATTTTTACGCAACACCAAAGAGGGCCGCCTCACTTTTACCACTTCTCTGGAAGATGCAATAAAAGATGCACCGGTTATCATGCTGGCATTGCCAACACCTCCGGGTGAAGACGGCAGCGCCGACCTGAAATATATTTTAGGCGTAGCCGATCACCTGGGGAAAATAATTACCGATTATAAAGTGATAGTGGATAAAAGCACTGTGCCGGTTGGCACTGCTGAAAAAGTGAGGGCTACGGTGGCAAAACATGCCAAAGTAGAATTTGATGTGGTAAGCAACCCGGAGTTTTTAAGAGAAGGTGTGGCAGTGGATGATTTTATGAAACCAGACAGGGTGGTGATTGGCACCAATTCTGAAAAGGCAAAAAAATTGATGAATGATTTGTATGCTCCCTTTGTACGCCAGGGTAATCCGCTCATTTTTATGGATGAAAAAAGTGCAGAGCTTACAAAATATGCTGCCAACTCTTTCCTTGCCACCAAGATTACTTTTATGAACGAGATAGCCCGTTTGTGTGAGTTGCTGGGTGCCGATGTGGACATGGTACGCAGGGGCATGGGAAGTGATGAAAGAATTGGAAAACGTTTCTTATTCCCGGGTATTGGTTATGGTGGAAGTTGTTTTCCCAAAGATGTGCAGGCATTGGGGAAATCTGCCAATGAAGTGGATTACCAGTTTAAAATATTAGATGCGGTAATGGAAGTGAATGAAAACCAGAAGCTGCATTTGATGCCTAAAATAAGAGCTTATTTCAACAATGATTTAAAAGGTAAAAAAATTGCTTTGTGGGGTCTTGCATTTAAGCCCAATACGGATGATATCAGGGAGGCTCCGGCTTTGTACCTGATAAAAGAATTATTGGCAGAAGGGGCATCGGTAGCTACTTACGATCCGGAGGCAATGAATAATGTAAAGCAATTGTTGGGGGATACCATTACATTTGCAGCCACTCAATACGAAGCATTACAGGATGCAGATGCATTGCTGATTGCTACTGAATGGAGTGAATTCAGGACACCTGATTTTACCAAAATCTCAGCTTTGTTAAAAAATAAAGCCATTTTTGATGGTAGAAATTTGTTTGACTTGAAACAGATGGAAGACCTGAATTATTATTATGTTAGCATTGGGAGAAGGGTGATCAACTAATTTCAAATTACAAATCAATGGCATCAAAAAGAATATTAATAACAGGAGCTGCAGGTTTTTTAGGGTCTCATTTATGCGACCGTTTCATCAATGAAGGCTTTCGTGTAATTGGTATGGACAACCTGATAACAGGTGACCTGAAAAATATTGAACACCTTTTTAAATTGAAGGAATTTGAATTTTATCACCACGATGTATCTAAGTTTATACATGTATCCGGTGATTTGGATTATATCCTCAATTTTGCTTCACCGGCAAGTCCGATTGATTATTTAAAAATTCCGATTCAAACTTTAAAAGTAGGTTCGCTGGGTACACATAATTGTTTGGGTCTGGCATTGGCAAAAAAAGCAAGGATACTGGTGGCCAGCACCAGTGAAGTGTATGGAGATCCGGTTGTACATCCGCAGAATGAAGAATACTGGGGCAATGTAAACCCGGTAGGGCCAAGAGGTGTATATGATGAAGCCAAACGTTTCCAGGAAGCGATGACGATGGCCTATCACACTTACCATAATGTAGAAACAAGGATCATTCGGATATTTAATACTTATGGCCCAAGGATGCGATTGAATGATGGAAGAGCTTTGCCTGCATTTATCGGACAGGCTTTAAGAGGAGAAGATTTAACTGTGTTTGGTGATGGCAGCCAGACAAGGAGTTTTTGCTATGTGGATGATTTGGTAGAAGGTATCTACCGCCTGCTGATGAGTGATTATGCAATGCCCGTAAACATTGGTAATCCTGATGAAATTTCATTAAAAGAATTTGCAGAAGAGATTATCAAACTTACTGGTACCACACAAAAAATTGTGTACAAACCATTGCCAACAGATGATCCAAAACAACGGCAGCCGGATATTACCAAAGCAAAAGAAATTTTGGGATGGTCACCAAAAGTAAACAGGACAGAAGGATTAAAAATTACTTACGAGTATTTTAAATCACTTCCCCAAAATGAATTGTATAAACTGCCAAAAGAGTTTGAAAATAAAAAATAAATAATAATGGATAATTGATAATGAAAAATTGTCAATTCATAATTCATAACTCTTAATTCACAATTATTAATGTACCAGGACTTACTCGATAAGAAAAAAAAATTAGCAGTAATTGGTTTGGGATACGTGGGACTGCCCATTGCACTGGAATTTGCAAGAAAAACCAGTGTGATTGGTTTTGATATCAATGCCAAAAGGGTGGAGATGATGCGTAACAATATTGACCCTAGCCAGGAACTGGAAAAGGAAGCGTTTGACGGTTGCGACATAGAATTTACCAACGACCTGGAAGTGTTGAAGCAGGCTAATTTTTTTATCGTGGCCGTTCCCACCCCGGTAGATGAACACAATGTACCTGATTTGGTTCCGGTACAAAAAGCCAGTGAAACGATTGGTAAAGTGGTAAAGAAAGGGGACTATGTTGTATTTGAAAGTACTGTATATCCGGGATGTACCGAAGAAGACTGTCAGCCAATCATTGAAAAATTATCAGGCTTAAAAAATATTATTGATTTCAAACTGGGCTATTCACCTGAAAGAATTAATCCGGGAGATAAAGAACATACACTGGCAAGAATTATAAAAGTGGTGAGTGGTTGCGATGCAGAATCATTGGAAGTAATTGCTAAAGTGTATGAGCTGGTGGTAACTGCAGGTGTTCACAAAGCATCGAGTATTAAAGTAGCCGAGGCTGCAAAAATTATTGAAAATACACAAAGGGATTTGAATATAGCTTTGATGAATGAGCTGTCTATTATTTTCGACCGTATGAACATCAATACGTTTGAAGTGCTGGAAGCAGCAGGTACCAAATGGAATTTTTTGAAATTCCAGCCAGGGCTTGTAGGCGGCCACTGTATTGGTGTTGATCCATATTACCTTACTCACAAATCAAAAGAGTTGGGTTATGACAGCCAGGTAATACTGGCTGGCCGTGTTATCAATGATGGCATGGCAAGCTATGTTGCTAAAAAAGTATTGCAGCATATCATCCAGAATAACGGCAATGTAAAAGATGCCAAAGTATTGGTGATGGGAGCCACCTTCAAAGAAAATGTAAGCGATATCCGCAACAGTAAAGTGGCAGATGTAATAAAAGAATTAAAATCTTTTTCTCTGAATGTGGATGTTACCGATCCTCATGCCGAAAGTGATGAACTGAAACATGAATACGGCTTTGAATTAAATGCTGACATTGCAAATGATTATGATGCAGTAATAATCACCGTTCCCCACAATGCTTACAAAGTGCTGGATGATACTTATTTTGCAGGTATCACCAAACCAAAAGCAATGATTGCGGATCTGAAAGGTATTTACAGAAACAAAATACAGAACAGGTTTTACTGGAGTTTATAAGCACAGCAACCGGTACCCCGCCATACTTTGTATGGTATCAAATTTGAAATGTTGCAATAACATTTTTTTATTAACCAAAACTAAAAATGCACCTGCCACCTGGCGGGATGGTGTAAATGAGTAAGCTATTTCATACAAAAAATTTAAGTCAATCTTCCTTTTTAATAACAGGCGGCGCTGGTTTTATCGGCAGCCATATTGCAGAATACCTCCTAAAAAATAATGCAAAAAAAGTAAGGGTGCTGGATAATATGGTAAATGGAAAACAGGCCAACCTCGACATCCTGCGTCCATATCCTGCATTTGAATTTATAGAAGGTGATATCAGGAATATTGATACTTGTATGCAGGCATGCAAAGAAATTGATTATGTAAGCCACCAGGCTGCATTGGGTTCTGTGCCACGGTCTATTCTTGAGCCGGTTTATTTCAACGATGTAAACGTAAATGGTTTTGTAAATATGATGAAAGCTGCTGTTGACAATAAAGTAAAGCAGTTTGTGTATGCATCTTCTTCCTCTGTATATGGCGACGAACCAACACTTCCCAAAAAAGAAGAACGGATTGGTAATTGCTTATCGCCTTATGCGGCCACAAAAAAAACAAACGAATTATATGCCCAGGTTTTTGCTGATGTGTATGGAATAAAAACATTGGGCTTCAGGTACTTTAATATTTTTGGCCCACGCCAGGATCCTGATGGGGCTTATGCTGCCGTTATTCCATTGTTTGTAAAAGGATTGATGGAAAATACGCCTGTGTATATTAATGGAGATGGCGGGCAGACAAGGGATTTTACTTTTATTGACAATGCAGTGCAGGTAAATATTAAAGGGATGCTCACTGACAATGTTGATGCTGTAAACAAAGTTTACAATGTAGCAGTGGGAGAAAATTTTTCTGTGAATTATTTATATGACTCCTGTAAAAATAATTTACAAAGTGATGCACAACCAATTCATAGGGAAGAACGGGCAGGCGACATCAGGAATTCACTGGCTGATATTTCATTGGCGAAAAATTTATTGGACTATCAACCCTGCAAAAATTTTGAAGATGGTTTAGTTGAAACAATTGAATTTTTTAAAATGATGTATGGTAAACATACTTTAGCTAAATCTTAAATCATACATCAGAAATTATACCTAATTAAAATGCCTTTTACCAAAACATTCATTCCTGATTTACTGATATTTGAGCCAAATGTTTTTGAAGACAGCCGGGGTTATTTTTTTGAGAGTTACAATGAAAATATTTTTTTAGCAGAAGGCATCCAAATAAAATTTGTGCAGGACAACCAGGCAAAATCTTCTTACGGTGTTATCCGTGGCTTGCATTTCCAATTGGCTCCTTATGCACAAACAAAATTAATAAGGGTACTCAGCGGAAGTATTTTAGATGTGGTGGTGGATATAAGGATTGGTTCACCTGCTTATGGCGAAGTGTTTGCCCTGGAATTATCTGCTGAAAATAAAAAACAGCTGCTGGTGCCCAAAGGCTTTGCCCATGGCTATTCTGTAATAAGCGAAGCGGCTGAAGTATTATATAAATGTGATGAATTTTATAACAAACAAAGTGAAGGCGGCTTACGCTTCAACGATCCAAAACTAAACATCGACTGGCAAATACCGGCAGACAAAGCCATCGTAGCAGAAAAAGATTTACTGCATCCCAACCTTGATAACCACCTCAACAATTATATCTTCGAAGGATAATCAACTGTAAGGTTCCTTTATATTCATTCTTGATAATTCTTCCAATTAGTGGCAAATAAAAATATTTTAGTAACTGGTGCAAACGGACAATTAGGAAAAGAGATGCAGGCAATCGCTGCAGCTTATCCCGATTATAATTTTTTATTTGTTACAAAAGAAGAACTCGCCATTGACGATACAGAAGCTATAAAAAAATATTTCAATTCACATACAATTGATGTGTGTGTAAACTGTGCAGCATACACCGCAGTGGACAAAGCTGAGACTGAAAGTGAGAAGGCTTTTGCAATAAATGGTGATGCAGTTGGAAATTTAGCAAGGCTTTGTAAAGAAAACAATTCACTCTTCATTCATATTTCTACTGATTATGTTTTTGATGGTACAGCAACTGTTCCATACAAAGAAGATTATCCTGTAAATCCAATTGGAGCTTATGGCGCTTCCAAATTAAAAGGAGAAGAACTGGCACTGCAAAATAATCCTGCAAGTATTATTATCCGCACTTCCTGGGTATATTCTTCCTTTGGAAATAATTTTGTAAAGACCATGCTGCGGCTGATGAAAGAACGGGAAAGTATCAATGTGGTAAGCGACCAGCAAGGCTGCCCTACTTATGCTGCTGATTTGGCTGCTGCCATCATGGAAATTATTTCAGGTGAAAATGTAACAGCGGGGATCTATAATTTCTCTAATCATGGTCTCATCAACTGGTACCAGTTTGCTGTGGCAATAAAGGAATTAACCGGAAGTAATTGTATTGTCAATCCCATTCCAACATCACAATATCCAACACCTGCAAAGCGTCCTGCTTATTCTGTAATGGATACAACAAAAATCCGTCAAACATTTAATGTTGTAATTCCGGAATGGAAAGAGAGTTTAAAAAAATGTTTGCAATTGTTGAATTAAAAAAAATAAAAAACAGAACTCATTACCGATTACTGGTTCTCCTTATTCCTGATATAAATCAATTTGGTTCCACCTTTCTCCGTCTCTCTTTTATCAATTTCAAATTGTGGAAGCGATTTTATCAGCGGCGTTAGTTTTTGAAAACCATAATTCCGGGGATCAAAATTAGGTTGCTTTTTTAATAATAAATTTCCCACATCACCTAAAAATGCCCAGCCGTTTTCATCCGCCAAATCATTGATGGTGGTGGTAATGAGTTTCAATGTTTCTTTATTCAGTTTATCAAAAGAAGCTTTGGGGGCAGCAGGTTTTACAGCTTTTGTTTTTGATTCCGTCACTTCCGGTTCTGCTGTTTCAAACAATGGAATAATCTCCATGTAAATAAATTTATCGCAGGCTACAATGAAAGGATTAGGGGTTTTCTTTTGCCCGATGCCGATCACTTTCATGCCGGCTTCCCTCAGCCTGGTGGCCAGTCTTGTAAAATCACTGTCGCTGGAAATGATGCAGAATCCATCCACTTTTCCAGAATACAAAATATCCATTGCATCAATGATCAATGCACTGTCGCTGGAATTTTTTCCGCTGGTGTAACTGTATTGCTGTATGGGAGTAATCGCATTTTCAAGCAACACATTTTTCCAGCCAGAAACTGTTGGCCTGGTCCAGTCGCCATAAATTCTTTTGAAAGTAGGAGTGCCGTATTTGGTGATCTCTTCCATCACACCTTTTACATTACTGTAAGGCACATTGTCTGCATCAATCAATACAGCAAGGCGTATGTCTTTTTGAAATTCCATAACACAAATTAAAGCTTTTAAGATTGTAATTTTTCATCATCAGCCAACACTATGAAAGAAATAAGTATCTTCCTATAAATTGCATAATCTTGATGTATGAAATCATATCCCTTTTACAAATTACTGGCCCTTTGTTACCTCGTCCTGAACGCCGCTTCCTGCAGCAAAGAACCTTGTGACTGTGATTTTATACAGATGAGTTCTATTACCTTAAAATTCACCAACCAGCAGGGGCAAAATTTATTTTTTGGAAGCAACGCCATCTACCAATTGGACAGCCTTAAAGTATTAAACCAAAAAGATAATTTTACTATTTATAATGCATCGGTTAACAAAGGGCAGGCAGACACGGCTGCAGTAGAATTTAATTTCTACATCATTGCCAGTAAAAATTATATTTACTACAATACCCAAACCCCGGTTGACAGCGTGGAAATTAAATGGAGTAATAAAACAGGTAAATGCTGTAATACTGAAACAATCTACCGGGTTATTGACTCGGTAAAAATTAATAATATTCCTGCGATGCCTGTAAACGGCGTGATCACATTTATAAAGTAGTCAAATTCAATATTAGCTGATTTAAAATCCGGCAGCTGCAATAATTCAATAGCTTTGCAACTACATGAAACTTTTCGAAACCAACAGCAAAATAATTATCACCTGCAGCAACCGCATTGCTCCTTATCTGCAAAAAGAAACAGCAGCATTGGGCTTTAAACCCATCCGTGTTTTTAAAACAGGAGTGGAACTTGACGGCAGCATGCAGGACTGCATTAAACTGAATTTGAATTTACGTTGTGCCAGCCAGGTTTTATTTTCTATCCATCAATTCAGGGCTGCCAATGCTGATGAGTTGTATAAAAATTTGCTGGCATTTGAATGGGCTGATATCATTGATGCAGATGGATATTTTTCCATCACCAGTAATGTTGATAATGAAACCATCAACAATTCATTATTTGCCAATGTAAAAGTAAAAGATGCCATTGTAGATTATTTCAGGAACAACACCGGCAAGCGGCCCAACTCTGGCCCTGAATTGGATAAAGCGGTTATTCATTTGTATTGGAAAGAAGACCAGGCAGAAATATTTATAGATACATCCGGAGAGACATTATCAAAACATGGCTACCGCAAAATCCCCGGCAGGGCACCCATGCTGGAAGCCTTGGCTGCAGCCACTTTGCTGGCAACTAAGTGGGATAGGAAAGCTGCTTTTGTAAATCCAATGTGTGGCTCATCCACCATCGCTATTGAAGCAGCTTTGCTGGCTACCAACAGGATGCCCGGTTTATTCCGTTCCAGTTATGCGTTCATGTACCTGGCTGGTTTTCAAAAAGAAATGTACCGGCAGGAAAGAAATAAACTGGATGAAAAAATTGTTGAAGTACCGGGCTTACAAATTATTGCTACCGACATCAGCAGTGATGCCATCAACATTTCAAAAATAAATGCAGGTGCTGCCGGCGTGGCCGAATTAATTTTATTTGCCGAATGTGATTTTGAAAAAACAAACATCCCCGAAAATCAACCCGGTGTGATTTATTTTAATCCTGAGTACGGTGACCGCTTAGGCGAAGAAGCAGCTTTGCAAATCACATACAAAAGAATAGGTGATTTTATGAAGCAGCAATGCAAAGGGTATTCAGGCTATATTTTTACCGGCAATTTAGAGCTGGGAAAAAAGATAGGATTGAAACCATCCAAAAGAATAGAATTTTACACCAGCAAAATTGATTGCCGTTTGTTTGAGTATGAATTGTATGCAGGAACGAGGGAAAAGAGCAAAGAGTAAATCGCTGAATTGTTTTATTGTTGAAAAAATTCAGCATCCTGATACTCCAAACGAGAAACAAATAACGATCAACAAGAAACGGGGAGCAAAAAATATGAAAGAACTTTTAACCCAGTATGCTGCTTATAATTTGTGGGCACATCAAAAAATAATTGATGCCATTAACCTCTTGGATGAAGAGCAGGTTAACCAGGAAATTATCAGTAGCTTTCCCAGTCTTTTTAAAACTGTTTTGCATTTGTGGGATGCAGAAAATATTTGGTGGCAGCGGTTGAAATTGCAGGAACATGTTGAAAGGCCAAGCGATACTTTTACAGGCAACTTTGCAGAGCTTCAAAAAAAATTACTGCAGCAGTCAGTATTGTTCCAGGAGTGGGTAAGCAATGCCAATGAAATGCAGCTGCAGCATGTATTTGCTTACCAGCGAAATAAAGAACAATACAAAGAACAGGTTTGCCAGATGCTGCTGCATTTGTTTAATCACAATGCTTACCACCGTGGCCAGTTGGTTACCATGCTGCGGCAATTGGGGGTTACAAAAATTCCATCTACAGATTTTAATGGTTACTTGAGAGCAAAGAAATAAAAATTGCATTGCAACTGTTTAAAGTAAAATGTTGTCGTATCAAAAAAAGCCGATGAAAAAATTTCTTTTAGCAACTTGCCTGTTCATAATTGTTTCCTGCAGCAAGAAGGAAGAACTTAATAAAACCTTTATAGGTTATTTGGATTTTGATTTTACTAATAGCCCAACAATGATACCTGCAGGGGAAAAAATAATTTCGAATGTGAAGATTGAATTTCCGGCTGGGGGGGAAATAAATTTTACAGGTTTTGAGATAAAATAAATTTTGCCCCGCCAATTTAACATCACTGCAAATGCTGTTTTTGAAAACTGGAATACCCAAATTTCATTGCCAGCATTTTATAGATTTGACACAACTGTTAGCATCAACACAACAAATAGTGGACTATATATTTTAAAGTTTTACAACACACCAACCTTATTTAAATCAGATACCGTAATCGTCAACTAAACTACTAAACCCCTAAACTGCTAAACTTACTTTGTATCATACCCCCACTGTATCAAAGTAGCGCCCCAGGTAAATCCGCCACCAAAAGCCGCCAGCACAATCTTGTCGCCTTTGTGCAATTGCTTTTCCCACTCCCACAAACACAATGGAATAGTACCGGCGGTAGTGTTGCCATACCGCTGAATGTTGAGCATTACTTTTTCTAAAGGCAGGTTCATGCGGTTAGCAGTGGCATCAATAATTCTTTTGTTGGCCTGGTGTGGTACCAGCCAGGCAATATCATCACCGGTTAAATTATTTCTTTGCAATAAATCATACGCAGCATCTGCCATTCCTTTTACAGCCGCTTTAAATACCGGCTGCCCATCCTGGAAAACAAAATGTTCTTTTGCTGCTATCGTTTCTAAGGAAGCTGGTTTTAATGATCCGCCTGCTTTCATGTGCAGGTAAGCTTTTCCGCTGCCGTCACTTTTTAATATACTGTCTAATACGCCATTGCCATCAGTGGATGGTTCCAGTAACACAGCCCCGGCTCCATCACCGAAAATAATACAGGTAGACCGGTCGGTGTAATCTATAATGGCGCTCATTTTATCTGCACCCACCACCACTACTTTTTTATAGCGGCCACTTTCTATCAAAGCAGCACCGGTAGTTAATCCGTATAAAAAACCAGAGCAGGCTGCACTAAGGTCGAAGCCCCAGGCATTTACTGCCCCAATTTTATCACAAACAATATTGGCGGTAGCAGGAAAAATCATATCCGGTGTAACCGTACCAACAATCATGCAGTCAATTTCTTCGGGGGCAATGCCTCTTTTTTTACAAAGCTCCAGTACGGCAGGCACCACCATGTCCGAAGTAGCCAATCCTTCTCCTTTCAGTATCCTTCTCTCTTCCACGCCAGTCCTGCTTTTTATCCATTCATCGTTGGTATCCACCATGGTTTCTAAAATAGCATTGGTAAGCCGGTACTCTGGCACATAGCCACCAACGGAAGTGATTGCTGCGGTAATTTTTTGCATCGTAGGTTAAGTTTGAATGATCAGGTTTCAATCGGTTTTTATCAAAAGAAAGCAAAAGTAATGGAAATATAACAAGCATTGTTTTGCCTTTGCCAAACACATTTTTCTTATATTCGCTCTTTACTTGTATTTACTATGTACGCATACCTCAATGGAAAATTTACTTTCAAAAATCCAGCCCAGGTATATGTTGATGTAAATGGTGTAGGCTTTGAAGTTAATATCAGTTTAAATACATACTCCCATATCCAATCTTTACACGAGGGTAAATTATTTACTTTCTTACAAATAAAGGAAGACGGCCATACTTTATTTGGTTTTTTTGATAAGGGAGAAAAGGAAATGTTTGTGCAGTTGATCAGTGTTTCGGGTGTTGGTGCAGCTACTGCAAGGATGATGCTGTCTCACCTGTTGCCGGATGAAATCAGCAGGGCCATTATTCAAGGCAACATAAAGCTGCTGGAAAGCATCAAAGGCATAGGAAAAAAAACAGCAGAAAGGCTGGTGCTGGAATTAAGAGATAAGGTAGGTAAGGTATTGGCAGATGCCGGCATTACAGCCACTGCAGGCAATAGTTTACAGCAGGATGCGTTAAATGCCTTAATAGCACTCGGCATTTCGAAGCAACAGGCAGAATCATCCATCCATAAAATTAACCTGGCTCAACCAAACATTAATAATTTAGAAGAACTGATAAAAAAAGCACTGAAAGCAATTTGATAGAATTTTACTTTAACTGATTACCGGATGTTTTTTAAAAGAAAATTATTACCAAATAGCGGTGGCTTTTTGTGTTGGACTATGTTATTAACAATGGCAATGTCTTTGCAGGTTAATGCACAAAAGACTCCATCCAATACTGCCAATCCAATAGATACTACTGCTCCAAAAAATACAGGGCCGCTTCAGTTTCCTATCCATGACAGACGGGGAGATTTTTTAAGCAGCGGAAAAAGAAACACTTTCGATTTTAATACGCCGTCTAATATTACTGATTCCATCGGGTACGATCCTAAAACACAATTGTACACCGTTTATGAAAAAATAGGCAGCCGTTATTACCGCACCCCCACCACTTATACAGCTGAGGAATACTGGCAAATCAGGGGCCGCCAATCAGAGATAGATTATTTTCAAAAGCGGGCTAACACCATGAACCTGCTCAACCGAAAACTGACCAAGCCCAAACTTTCTTTGTACGATAATCTTTTTAACCGGCTGTTTGGTAATGGCAAAATTGAAATTGCCCCACAGGGTAATGTAGATATCATGGCAGGTTATCAGGGGCAAAATATTAAGAACCCTACTTTACCGGAAAGAGCCAGAAAGAATGGTGGCTTTGATTTTAACATGAATGCCCAGGTAAATGTAAATGCCAATATTGGTGATAAATTAAAATTCCCCATCAGCTACAATACCCTCGCCAACTTTGGCCAGGACAACCAGTTGAAATTAGATTACACCGGTGTGGATGATGAAATTATCAAACGCATAGAAGCAGGTGCAGTGCAGTTTCCATCCCGTAGCACTTTTATTCCGGGGTCGCAGCAATTGTTTGGTTTAAAAACACAATTGCAATTTGGCAAGTTGAATATTACGGCTGTTCTTGCCAATCAAAAATCGCAGCGTCAGAGTGTAAACCTGCAGGGCGGTGCAGCAGCACAACCAATAGAATTTAAAGCTGATGAATATGAAGAGAACCGACACTTTTTGCTGGGGCAATATTTTAAAGACAACTACAATAAAGTGTTGGCAAAAATTCCAGCCGTAACCACACCTGTTCAAATATTACGGTTGGAAGTATGGGTGACCAACAAAAATGGCAGCACTACTAACACAAGAGATATTGTTGGGTTAATGGATTTGGGTGAACCAAAACCTTACCGCCAGGATATTATTCATCCCTTATCAACTTATTCAGATGTGCCTTCTAATATTGTAAACGATTTATACAGCAATCTTAAAAACAATGAAAGCAACCGGCAGCCTGCATTGGTGGTGAGCAACCTACAGGCTTTTGGCTTGCAGCCTGTTCAGGATTTTGAAAAAACATTTGCCCGTAAGTTAGATTCTACCCAATATTATTTTAACAAACAGGCGGGTTATATTTCACTCAGTCAGCCATTGCTGCCGGATGAAGTGTTGGGTGTAGCATACCAGTATACCTACAATGGAAAAATTTACCAGGTAGGTGAATTTTCTCAAGACCTTCCACCAGACAGTGCAGTGGCTACACAAAAAGTATTGTTCCTTAAATTATTAAAAGCTACTTCACAACGCACCAAATTGCCCATCTGGCAATGGATGATGAAGAATGTATATTCTGTAGGATACGGAACCTTAACCCCCACCGATTTTAAATTAAACCTGTTGTTCCAGGAACCGGGCCAAGGATGGAAAAGGTATGTGCCCTTTGGTAATAAAAACGAGGGTACGCCATTATTATCACTGGTAAATTTAGACCGGCTCAACAACCAGCTGGATCCACAACCCGATGGAGTGTTTGATTACGTGGAAGGTTACACTGTTTTATCGCAGTACAGCAGGATTGTGTTTCCGGTACTGGAACCTTTTGGAAGGGATCTGGCAAATGCCATCTATACAAACCCTGCAGATCCGAATATTAAAGACACTTTGTATTATGCTTTGTATGATTCCATTAAAGCAGTAGCACAGCAATATCCAAACCTCAACCGCTTTGTGGTAAAGGGTTCTGCACATACTTCCGGTTCATCGGATATCAGTATTGGGTATAATATTCCAAAGGGTAGCGTTACCGTTACTGCAGGCGGACAAACATTGATTGAGGGAAATGATTATGATATAAACTACGACCTCGGCACTATCAAAATTACCAACCAGGCAATTTTAAATGCAGGACTGCCGGTGCAGGTAAATTTTGAAAACAATGCAGCCTTTGGTATTCAGCAAAGAAATTATATGGGGCTGCGGTTGGATTATTTAGTGACTAACAAAATGAAAGAACAATTGTCAATTGGCGGTACGCTGGTGCAATTAGGGGAAAGGCCGTTTTTTACAAAAAATAATTTGGGTGAAGAGCCAATTAAAAATAAGATGTATGGCCTCGATGTTAATTACCGGAAAGAGTTGCCAAGGCTGACAAAATTATTAGACAAACTTCCTTTTTATTCTACCACTGCACCTTCGTCTATTAATTTTTATGCAGAAGGAGCGGTATTAAAACCAGGCCATGCACCACAAATTGGCAGTGGCTCTGCAGGCACGGTTTACATTGATGATTTTGAAGGAAGCAAATCGGGTATTGATCTCCGGTTCCCTGCTATTAGCTGGGCATTGGCTTCCACTCCCAAAGGTGCTACCAATGGAAACGATAATATTGATCTTTTTCCCGAAGCATCTTTAACAGCTGCATCAATCAACTATGGTAAGAACAGGGCAAAGATGGCCTGGTACCAGATTGAACCTGCATTGCAGCAATTCAGGGGATCGAACAATCCATTGGGTGAAAACAGGGTGGAACTGAGTGACCCACATAGCAGGCTCATAAAACAAAGTGAAATATTCCCACAAAGAACAACTGACTTTGGACAAAACCAGCTCACCACTTTTGACCTTGCTTTTTATCCAGGCGAAAAAGGTCCGTATAATTATGACGAATCACCAGCAAGCATAGACGCAAATAACAGGCTTAAAAATCCAAAACAAAGATGGGGCGGATTGATGCGTAATATTGACCAGACAGATTTTGAAACTGCCAATATTGAATTCATTGAATTCTGGATGCAGGATCCTTATGTAAAATTTGAGGGTGTAAGGGATGAGACCAATTCTTCAGGGGGAAAATTATATTTCAATCTTGGTAATATTTCTGAGGATATATTAAAAGATGGCAAACGTTTTTATGAAAATGGATTGCCCACACCAAATCAAAAATTACCCGTGGATACTTCTGTGTGGGGCAAAGTGCCGCTGAACCCAATACAGGTTACCAACGCATTCAGTAACGAGCCTGCCGACAGGGTGTACCAGGATGTAGGCTTTGACGGCAACAACGATGATTCTGAAAAAGTAAAACTGGCGCCTTATATTAATAATGTCAGCAGCATTCTTAACCCCGCCGCTTTGGCACAGGTACAGAGCGATCCGGCACAGGACAATTATGTTTGGTACCGGGATCCAGCCTTTTCAGCAACTGACGGTATTGTAAAAAGGTATAAAAATTTTAATAACCCACAGGGCAATTCAAAAATAAATGATGGCTCAGCTTTTTCTTCTGCCGCTACTCTTTATCCCGATGGTGAAGACCTGAACAGGGACAACACCATGAATGAAACAGAAGAATATTTTCAATACATCGTGGATGTATTGCCACCAGCGCAGATGCAAATAGGCGCTAATTTTATTGTAGATAAAAAAGAAGTACCCATTACCAATCTACCCAATAATACCAACCGGATCGAAACATGGTACCAGTTCAGGATACCGATTGGGTCTTTTAATAAAAGGGTGGGTAATATTCCCGATTTTAAATCCATCCGTTTTATCAGGATGTTTTTAACCGGCTTTGACAGTGCAGTGGTAATGCGTTTTGGAAAGTTAGAATTAACCAGAAATATCTGGCGCAAGTTTCCTTTTAAAATTGATACTTCAGGTACTTACAATCCGCCAATTACTGATGTTGATTTTAATGTGAATGGCGTAAACATTGAAGAAAATGATAAGAGAGAACCATTGCCATACCGCACCCCGAAAGACATTCAGCGGCAGCAGGTGCAGAGCAACAATGGTGTAAACCTGTTGCAGAACGAACAGAGTATGTCCCTGCGTTTTTGTAACCTTACCAAAGGAGATGCAAGGGGTGTGCAGCAAACTTTTGCCAACAGGGATCTTAGGCAGTTTGGTAAATTGTCGATGTATATTCATGCAGAGAATTTTGTAAAGAACCCCAACAATATTAAAGACAGGGATTTGAATGCAGTGATACGTATAGGTACCGACTTTGGTAATAATTATTATGAAGTGAAGATACCATTGTACATGACACCGCTTACGGCCAATCATCTTGATCCCAACGGTGATACCTACAATGATACCTTGTGGAATGCACTCAACAGCCTTGACCTTGACCTGACTACGCTGCCAAAAATGAAAGCTGAACGAAATGCCAGCGGTGCCTCTTTAACAACACCTTTCCGAAAACTTCAATCTAACGGTCAAACCTATTCGATAATGGGCGACCCCAACCTTGGAGAAATACGAGGGGTATTGATTGGCGTGGAAAATGTAAAGAATCCTACCGCCTGCGGCGAAATGTGGGTGAATGAACTGAGGCTTACTTCTATCAATGAAGAAGGCGGATATGCAGCCATGGCAAGGGCAGATATAACCCTGGCCGACCTGGGTACTATTACCGGATCTATCTCCACACATACCACCGGCTTTGGTACGCTTGAGCAAAGGGTAAATGAAAGGTTCCGGGATAACCTGGTTCAGTTTGATGTGGCCACCACACTGGAGTTAGGAAAATTACTGCCCAAAAAAGCAGCCATTTCCATTCCATTTTTTGCCAGTATTTCTCAAACAGTGAGCAAGCCGCAGTACGATCCTTTTGACATGGATATAAAATTGAAAGACAAATTGAGCGCTGCTAAAACTTCTTCCCAAAGAGATTCTATTAACAATGCTGCGGTTGATTTTACCAGTACCAAAACGATTAATTTTACCAACGTTCGTAAAAACCGTACCGGTACCGGTAAGCCCAAAATTTATGATATTTCTAATATTGATCTGAGTTACTCTTACATCAATACCAAATCGCACAATCCATTAATTGAACTCAATGAAATAACCAGGCACCGGGGTGCAATTGGTTACAATTTTGCACCACAACCAAAGTTTATTGAACCATTTAAAAAGCTGAAATTTTTCAAAAAAAGAAAGACGCATTGGTTCGACCTGGTGAAAGATGTGAATTTTAATATTGCCCCGTCACAGTTAAGTTTCCGGGCAGATATCCAACGTCAGTTTGGCGCTGTAAGGCCCCGTAGCATTGGATCGGATAAATATAAAATACCGGAGACCTACGATAAGTATTTTATATTTCAGCGTGATTATATTTTACGTTGGAATTTTACCAGGTCAATTAATTTCGATTTTACTGCCAGCAATAATTCCAGGATTGATGAGCCTTATGGCCGCATTGATACCAAAGAAAAAAAGGATACCGTATGGCAGCGTTTATTAAATGGTGGGAGAAATACCCTGTATAATCATACAGCTAATTTTTCTTACACACTGCCCACCACCAAATTTCCATTGCTCGACTGGACTGCTGTAAACCTGAAATACCAGGCCACTTATAAATGGATCGGTGCATCAAGACTGGCAATAGAATTGGGAAATATTTTGGAAAACAGCCAGACAAAAGAAGCTACTGTGCAATTGGATTTTACCAAGCTGTACAACAAGTTTAAATTTTTCAGGGCCATTGATCAGCCAAGAGTGCAGGGAGGAAATCAATCAGAGGGGCAGACAAGAACTGACACCGTATTTCGCCGGATAATGAAAGATGGTGTAAAAGTAAAAGAAGTAAAGCGGCTGAAAATTCGTAAAATAAAAGACGCTAATTCACTGCCCGATGTAGGATTGATGGGCAGGATATTTGGTAAACTTATTACGAGTGTGAAGCAGGTAAATCTTTCTGTTTCTGAAACAGGCAATACCCGTTTGCCGGGCTACACAGACAGTACCCAATACGTTGGCCAAAACTGGAGCAGCATGCAACCCGGGGTGGGCTTTGTATTGGGGTCACAGCCGGATACCAACTGGCTCAACAGGGCTGCACAAAAAGGGGTGATTTCGAAGGATAGTTTTTTTAACAGCATCTTCCAGCAATCTTACAACCAGCGGCTGGCGCTTACTGCACAGATAGAGCCGGTGAGGGATTTAACAATCGCCGTCAATCTTAGTAAAACATTCAGCAAAAATTATTCTGAGCTGTTTAAAGATACTACCGGAACCGGGAAAAATTTTGGTCACTTAAGCCCTTACTCAGGTGGTGGTTTTGATGTGAGTTATATTGCATTCAATACGCTGTTTGGAAAATTTGATCCCAACACCATTTCAGAAACCTTCCTCAAATTCCAGGAGAACCGGAAGATCATTTCTCAACGGCTGGGTAAAGCAAACCAGTACAATGTAACCGGTGCCAATGGCGCCACTACTAACGCTGATGCAGAGGGGTATTATTATGGTTATGGCAAATATGCAACAGACGTTTTGATACCGGCATTCATCTCTGCTTACACCGGTAAAGATGCAGGAAAAATTTCGCTGATTAACCAGGATAATAAAAATGTAAAATCAAATCCGTTTAAAAATATTTTTCCGTTGCCCAACTGGAAGATTGATTACACCGGGCTGGGCAGGATAAAAGGGCTGGATAAAATATTTACCAATGTAACGATCTCACATGGCTACACCGGCAGCATGAGCATGAATGGGTTTACTTCTGCATTGCTGTACCAGGATGTATCCCGGTATGGTTATCCGTCGTTTTATGATTCCACTTCTAAAAACTATATCCCTTATTTCTTTGTGCCCAATATCACCATACAGGAACAGTTTGCGCCGCTTTTTGGGATAGACGTAATGTTTACCAACCAGCTGCAGGCCAAGGTAGAGTATGTAAAGCAGCGTACGCTTAGTTTAAGTCTAGTTGATTTTCAGCTAAGTGAAACCCGGTCAACAGAGTTTTCTATTGGTGCAGGCTACCGCAAAAAGGGATTGAATTTTAAACTGTTCAAATTGCCGAAATTTTTAAGTAAAGCCGGTACCAGCAAACTGGACAATGAAATCAATTTCCGTTTCGATTTTAAAGTGAGGGACAATGTAACAGTAAACAACCGCCTTGATCAAAACTCTACCTTGCCAACAGGCGGCAGTAAAGAAGTAACACTTACGCCCAGCATCGATTATTTCCTCAGCAGCAGGGTGAACATAAAACTGTTTTTCGATCAGCGGAGAGTGACACCTTACATCTCTTCCAGTGCACCGATTGTGAACACAAGGGCTGGCGTGCAGATAAGGATTTCGCTGGCGCAATAAAGATGTACCGTCATTAAAATATACTGCCGGACTTTATGGTCCGGCATTTTTATATGTTATAATTTTTCTTTGAAATGTAAAGTGTATTCAGCGTCGGGGTTTCACTGTTACTGTTTTATTATTTGGGGTTCATCCAGTGAAAACCCCGCCGGGACAGGAACATAGTAGTACAACTGCTGAAACACGGCTTCCGTCCGCCCCCATTTAGCCAAACCCGATGTTGCCTGCTGGCCTTGTTTAGCTTAACTTTTTACAAAATTTGTTGAACTTGGTTTTTTAAAGAACCAGTAACCAATTTGAAGAGAAAGTCCTAAAACGTAGAAAATAAATAACAATACCGAGCTTTTGGAAGTAGAGTCATAATTAATGAACAATAAAATTCCGGCGAAAAAGAATCCTAATAGCGTGTATATTATAGAATTCCTGTTTGAATGTTCAATGTGGAGAATATTCATTAAAAACTTATGATTTTTTAAATAAATCATAAACCCGATTACTATCCAAACAGATGTCATAGAAAATATTTTAGTAAAAATAATGTATTATTAGTCAATAGAGTTAATTGTCTTTGAGCATAGAAACTATAAAATTGAAAAGCTGTCTCATAGGCTTGCAGGCAACTTGTGTATTTACGCTAATGTACGCTACAAAATATAGTCAACAACTTTTCAAAATCTTTCTTTTTGAATTACTCATGAAAAAAAATTCTGCTATTCAGTAATAGCGCAAATAAAATACAGAAAGCAAGGCCGCATTATTATGTTAGTCGGAGTAGCGTGGAGATTATTGTGTGAGGGAATCATGCAGCAGTTATCCGTTACCTTACTTTTTTCAGCAGCATCACATAGCCGCAAAGGTTTTTCTTTTTCTTATTTACCTGCACCGGGCGGATATTATAGAACTCTGAAAATTTTGGTATGTATGGAAAGTTGATCACATTGCCATCCACATCACCCCACATCTTTTTTTGATAGATCACCTGCTTTTCATCTGTGTCGTACATTCTTACTTCATACAGTTTTGAACTGGCATCGCCGATAAAAACAAAATGGTAAAGGCTGCCTTCTGTTAACGGAACCAGTATCGCCATTTCATATTCACTTTCCATTGCCATCGATGCTTCTTTCACCACCACAAAGCCTTGCTGTATAAATTCTTTTTTTACACTGTCTGCCTGTTTCAGGATGCTTTCATCTGAGCAGGCTGCCCGGCGGATAATATCATTTTGCGCTGTTGCAGAAAAGGAACACAAAAAAAATATAGCAGATAAAAAGCTCAAGTTTTTCATTTGTAAAAAATTATTTTCCGGATCGTAATACAATGTAAGTTTTTTTTCTGCGACCACCCTGTCATTTAACAAATGCAGCAAAGCTTTTACTGTACACCAGCCATAAAAATGATAAACGTATAAAATGGCATATTATTTTAAGTGTTATTTGAGTTGTTGGTAAATATTTATTGTGCTTTAATAATAGTATCGACTGCTCTGCGGTACAAGCCTGCTTTGCCGAACGGGCATAAAGGCAAGCAAACAAAGTTGTTATCAAATACTGCTGCCGGTGATTCGGAAATGTCCCAATCGTTATCCTGCTTTGGCATCAGCATTACCTCAGGTTTCTTTATAAAAATAGTAAGTGCCTGCCTGTTGGGTGCAGGTAATTACCAGGTCGTTGATACAAACATGTGCAGGCAATTGGGTACAATAAAAAATAGTATCAGCAATATCTTCGGCGGTAAGCGGCTTCATGCCTTTATAAGTAGCCGCCGCCTGCGTTGCATCGCCCTTAAAGCGAACCAGTGCAAACTCGGTTTCCACGGCACCGGGATTAATATTGGTCACTTTAATATGGTGTTGCAGCAGGTCTATCCGCATGGCTTTGCTGATGGCATCCACGGCAAATTTACTGGCACAATACACATTGCCTTTTTCGTACACTTCTTTGCCGGCAATTGATCCTATGTTGATGATGTGTCCACTTTTACGGGCAATCATGTACGGCACGATGGCTTTGCTTACATACAGCAGGCCATGTACATTGGTATCCAGCATGGCTTCCCAATCATCCATCCTGGCATTTTCAAATAAATCCCTGCCGGCAGCCAGCCCGGCATTGTTGATGAGTATGTCTATTTGCTTCCATTCATCCGACAGGTTGCCTAGCATTTCTGCTACAGCTGCTCTGTCCTGCACATCAAAAACCAGCGGCAATACTTTTACCGCATGATCTTTTTCTATTGCTGCTTTCAGGTTCAGTAACCGTTCACTTCTTCTGCCGGTGATGATCAGGTGGTATCCTTCAGCGGCAAATTTTTTGGCGCAGGCTTCCCCGATACCGGAGGTGGCGCCTGTTATCAATATAATTTTATCCATTTCCGAAAATAGTATTTGTTGATAAAATGAGTGTTGCTTTTTTTATGCACTGCTATCCCATTACCTGCATGCTGATACTTTAAAAAACAGGCACCAGGTATGAATCGCAAAAGAACATTACCGGTTTTAGAACAATCTTGTCAAAGCAGTTTTGTGCATTATCCAATATTTAATTAAAACAGCCGTTATCTATATTTGTTTTACATATACTTTTGTACAGAAATATACCGGCCTGTTTAAATAACAGCTTAAGTATATTTTCTTCTTTAATTAAATTTTTTGTAGTGTCAAAACAAGCGAATAGGGCATCAGCAGCCGGCCTGCTGGTGGCTTTGGGAATTATCTACGGCGACATCGGAACCTCACCACTGTACGTTTTAAATGAAATTATTAATGGAAAAAAGATTGATGATATCCTTATTATCGGGGCACTCTCCTGCATTATCTGGACTCTAACATTACAAACTACCGGGAAGTATGTTATACTCACTTTAAAAGCAGACAACAGGGGTGAAGGCGGTATCTTTTCATTATACACATTGGTGCGGCGGCAAAAAAAATGGCTGGTGATACCGGCCATGATTGGAGGTGCCGCCCTGCTGGCTGATGGAATGATCACGCCGCCCATTTCTGTTACTTCTGCTGTAGAAGGATTAAAACAAATAGATGCGTTTAAGCATATATCGCAGACACAAGTGGTTTACATTGTTTTAGGGATAATGGCTTTTTTGTTTTTTTTGCAACGGTTTGGCTCAGCATCAATTGGGAAATTATTTGGCCCTATCATGATTGTTTGGTTCAGTATGCTGGCGGTTTTTGGTATTGTTCATCTTTCAGATGATATGCAGATATTCAAGGCGTTCAATCCTTACTATGCAATGAAATTATTAACTGCATATCCAAAAGGATTTTGGATATTAGGTGCCGTTTTTTTATGTACTACAGGTGCTGAAGCATTGTACAGTGATCTTGGTCATTGTGGAAGAGGAAATATCCGCTACTCGTGGATATTTGTAAAAAGTTGCTTGATTTTAAATTATCTCGGGCAAGGGGCCTGGTTGCTGGCTCATCATAATGGCCATGTTATTACGGATGAGATTATTAAAAGCGGATTTAATCCTTTTTATGGGGTAATGCCAGAACAGTTCCGATTAATTGGAATAGTAATAGCCACTTTTGCAGCCATCATAGCCAGCCAAGCATTGATCAGTGGTTCGTTTACATTGATTAGTGAGGCCATACGTCTTAACCTGTGGCCACGAATGAAAATTAATTATCCCTCCGAAGCAAAAGGGCAATTGTTTATTCCTGGCATCAACACTTTGTTATTTGTTGGTTGCTGTACCATTCAACTGATATTTCAAACATCCAGTGCTATGGGAGCAGCGTATGGCCTTGCCATTACATTGTGTATGTTATCCACCTCCATTCTATTTGCCAATTACTTGGTATCAAAACGAACAGCTCCCTTCTTAATTTATTTATACCTCGCTGTTTACCTGGCGCTGGAAGGAAGTTTCCTTGTGGCTAATTTGGATAAATTTCCTCACGGTGGTTTTGTTGCCTTGATGGTAGGCGGTGCTTTGTTTGTAGTGATGTATGTATGGTTCCGCAGCCGCAAAATTAAAAACCGATATGTGGAATTTGTAAGGATGGAAGAATACATTCCAAAGCTGGAAGAATTGAGCAATGATATATCAGTGCCCAAGTACGCCACTCACCTGGTGTACATGACGACTGCCAATAACCCAAAAGAAATTGAACACAAAATAATCTACTCCATCCTGAGCGGTAAGCCTAAACGTGCCGATATATTTTGGTTTGTGCATGTGGATACTTTGGATGATCCTTACACCAGCGAGTATGTGGTGGAGCATATTATTCCAAACGATATTATCCGGGTAGAATTCAGGCTGGGCTTTAGGGTAGCACCAAGGGTAAACCTAATGTTTAAAAAAGTAGTGGAAGACCTGGTGGCAAATAAAGAAGTGAATGTTACCAGCCGCTACGAAAGTCAGCAGCGAAATAATGTGGTAGGTGATTTTCAATTTGTGGTGATGGAAAAATTTTTATCGCAGGATAATGAACTGCCATTTTTTGAAAGGCTGATCATGCAAATGTATTTCTGGGTAAAAGAAGTGGCATTGAGTGAAGAGAAAGGTTTTGGTTTGCAGCAGAGCAATGTGGCGGTGGAGAAATATCCATTGATAGTAGCCCCTGCAAACAAACTGAAAATGAAAAGGGTGTATTTGGAGGAGGATGAAGAAGAGTAAAATGACAGATGCATCAGCCTGCTTTTTAATTATGATATGCAACAATGAAAAGTATCACAGCCAATGAGCTAGTACAATTGATAAACAGCAAAACTGATTTTCAATTGATAGATGTGAGGGAAGCGGAGGAGCATGACGAATTTAATATTGGCGGCACACTGATACCACTTGCACAAATTACCCAACAGCATCAGCAGGTAGCAAAAGAGAAGCCGGTAATTGTTTATTGCCGCAAAGGAATCCGCAGCCAGATTGCCATTCAGCGGCTGCAGGATAAATTTTACTTTACTAATTTAATCAACCTCACCGGCGGTACAGAAGCATGGAAGAGGGAAGTGGATGAGAAAATTTGAGTAACCGGGATGCAACAGTTTCATAAAATTATCAGGAAGCCTTTCAATTAGTTGCACTGCTTTTAATGCTTTCATTCTTTAGTTTTTTTTACAATAACTTTAAACGTCTTAAACCTGTTAAACGTTTAAACTTTTTGTCTTCAATAATCATCTATATCATCATTGGCTACTTAGTTGTAGTGGGGCTTGTGTACCTGTTCCAGGAACGGTTTATTTTTAAGCCGGAAAAATTAAAACAAAATTTTTTATACCAGTATGATGTGCCCTTCAAGGAATTATTTTTTGATGTAGAGCAGGGTGTACGTATCAACGGCCTTCATTTTTTTGTACCCAAACCACAAGGACTGGTTTTATATTTTCACGGCAATAGCCGCAGCATAAAAGGATGGGCAAAATATGCTAAAGATTTTTCAAGGTATGGCTATGATGTGGTGCTGGTAGATTACCGGGGCTTTGGAAAAAGTACCGGCAAGCGGGGCGAAAAAGATATGATGATGGACATGCAGTTTGTCTATGATACGCTGACGGCTACCTATCATGAAAACCACATACTGGTGTATGGAAGAAGCCTTGGCAGCGGCTTTGCAGCCAAAATAGCCAGTGATAATAAACCCCGGTATTTAATTTTGGATGCACCGTATTATAGTTTTAGAAAAACAGTGCAGCGCCTGTTGCCCATACTGCCCATGCGTTTGGTATTGCGGTTTCACATCCGTACAGATAAGTGGCTGCCCAAAGTAAATTGCCATACATATATTTTGCATGGCACCAAAGATTGGCTGATACCAATCAGCCAAAGTGAAAAATTGCAGGCACTCAGTCCAAGAAAAATTACCTTGATCAGGATACAGGGCGGGGGGCATAATAACCTGCCTTCATTTCCGGAGTACCATAATATTATCAGGGACATACTGGCACCATAATCCCCCATCCACTAAAGGGGAGAAATACAAGAGTCTTTAAATTAATAGTGTATAATGAAGAGCAAGAAAAATAAAATATTGTTTCGCTGGGTTAAGGTAATTGTATTGTTGTACTCAACAATTGGGATTGTTTTTTTTTATGTGCAGGATTATTTTTTATTTCATCCTGTGGTGATGGAAAGAAATATTCCCTGGAAATTTGATAAGCCTTTTCAGGAACTAGATTTGGCAATTAATAAAACAGACACTGTCAACCTGGTGAAATTTTTTCCAAAAGATTCCATCAGAAAAGGAGTAGTGATTTATTTTCATGGCAACAAAGGGAATATAAAGCGCTATGCAAAATTTGCAGACAACTTTACAAAGCATGGCTATGAAGTGTGGATGGAAGATTACCCGGGCTTTGGTAAAAGTGTGGGCATAAGAAATGAAAAGGTTTTGTACCAGCAGGCAGAGCAGTTATATAAAATGGCATTATCAAAATATCACAAAGACAGTATTGTTGTTTATGGCAAATCTTTTGGTACCGGCATTGCTGCTTACTTAGCTGCAGTAAAGGATTGCAGGCAATTGATTTTAGAAACTCCTTACTACAGCATCCCGGCTTTGTTTGATGCTTATGCTCCCATCTATCCCTACAGCCGAATGGCAAAATATAAAATCCCAACCAACGAATATTTGCAGGAAATTAAATGCCCCGTCACTATTTTTCATGGTACGGATGATGAAGTTATTTTTTACCAGAGTGCATCCAGGCTGAAAGCGGTATTAAAACCAACGGATGAATTTATAACCATTGAAAAAGGCAACCATCATAATTTGAATGACTTTCCTTTGTTTCATCAAAAGCTGGACTCGTTGTTAAATCTCTGAAAGCAAAACGCTTTTTGAAGTTACTTTCAATTGATGGTTAACACCCACTTTCAAAGCATAATTTTCTTTGGAGTGGCTCACCGGGAAATTAAAGCAGGTTGGATAATTGTATTCCTTTACTAAATCATTGATGGCTTCGTAAACAGTTTTGCCAAAAGGCCTTTCTGTATCTTTCATATCAGTAAAGCCGCCGATGATTAAACCAGCCAGCTTATCTAATTTGCCGCTGCGTTTTAATTGCAGCAGCATCCTGTCAATGCTGTAAATGTATTCACCGATGTCTTCAATAAAAAGGATTTTGTTTTTTGTATTGATGTCTGATTTGGTGCCGGTCAAATGACAGAGCAGGGATAAATTGCCACCCACTAATTCACCACTGGCAGCACCTTTTTTGTTGAATGGATGAGCAGCACATTTATATTTTAACTTTTTACCGGTGATGGCATTTTTCAATGAAGTGATAAATTCATTCTTGTTTTCGCCGTCATTAAATGCCGCCGCCATCGGCGAATGCAAAGAAGCAATTTTTAAATTGGTATGCAGGTGAGAATGTAATGCAGTAATATCACTGTAGCCGATAATCCACTTTGGTTTCTTTTTAAATTTTGTAAAATCAAGCCTGTCAATAATCCTGCTGACACCGTAGCCGCCACGGCCACATAAAATAGCCTGGATGTTTTCACTGTCCAGCATGGCCTGCAGTTCATTCAGCCTTTCTTCATCGGTTCCGGAAAAATAATTATCAGAACTGCTGCCCAATGTTTTGCCCACCATCACTTCAAGGCCCCATTGCTGCAGGGTTTCAATGCAGGCCTGTGCTTTGTCTTTTGCCATGTACCCGGCAGGGCAGGTGATGGCGACAGTGTTGCCTTTTTTTAAGAAGGGAGGTTGTTTGATCATGAAATTTCTTTTAATAAACCGTTTGTAGAGGATAAAGTCAGCTGATGTTTCACCCCACATTTCAATGCAAAATTATTTTTCTGATGACCTACAGGAAAGTCAAAACATACCGGGTAGCTAAACTCTTTTATTTTTTCCAGCACAATTGCTTCCAGTGTTTTTCCAAATGCTTCTGCTTCCGTATCATCTTTTTTTATTTTAAAACCGCCAATAATTAAAGCTGCCAGGTTGTCTAATTTGCCGGTACGTTTCAGATTCCAGAACATCCGGTCGATGCTGTACAAATATTCGCCGGTGTCTTCTACAAAAAGGATTTTATTTTTTGTTATTAAATCGCTTTTAGAGCCTGCTAATGTTTCAATGGTTTTTAAATTGCCTCCCACTAAAATACCGGAAGCTTCTCCATTTTTATTATTGTTGTTGGGTACAATATGGTAACTCATTTTTTCACCACTCAAACATTGACGGATGCTTTCAATGGTTTCAATTTGTATTGGCTCTGCCTTACCCCAGTCGTATGGAAAACTATTGCACATTTTTGAATGAATGCTGGCAATGCCAAAGTTGCGGTTGATGTGATTGTGCAAAACCGTTACATCACTAAAACCAATCACCCATTTGGGATTTTTAGTAAATTTGGTAAAGTCAATTTCATCAATTATCCGTACAGCTCCATAGCCGCCTCTTGCACACATAATTGCTTTAATATTTTTATCATCCAGCATCTGCTGCAAATCCTTTTTTCTTTCTTCATCTGTACCGCCGAAAGTAAAATCTTTTTTTCCTACTGTGTCGCCAATAGTTACTTCAAAGCCCCATTCTTTTATTTTTGCTATAGCCGGTTGAATATCTTCCATCGTTATAAAACCTGCCGGGCAGGTAATTCCAATGGTATCTCCCTTTTTTAAATAACCCGGCTTTATAGCCTCTGCTTCTCCCGGAATATGGTGATTATTGCCCAGCAGCACTGATGGCTGCAACACAAACGCAGCAGGTAAGATGGAAGAAATAAATTGTTTGCGTTTCATCAAAATGATTTCATTAAAAATATCAAACCCTTAATAATGCCGTGAAAGAAATTCTATAATTCAAAACCCATCCCAACTTTCAATGCTTTTTTATATTGCTTTAAATCAAACTTATAATAGTTGGGTGCTTTGTGCGCCACTCCTTTTTTTATTTCATTTAATTTTTTTAAAATTTTAGTGGCCATTATTTTTCTTTGAAAATTTCTTCTGTCCAATGTCCTGTTCAAAATTGTTTCATACAGCTTTTGCAATTCCGGCATAGTGAATTTATCCTGCAATAAATTATACCCAATCGGGTGGTAGTTAAGATTGGTTTGCAGCCGTTGTAAAGCAGTATGCAAAATTTCCCGGTGATCGAGTATCATCTCTGGCAGCAATTGAATATTGAACCATTCGCAGGCAGCAGAAAAAACATCGGGCATTCCTTCTACTTTTGTAAAATCTACCAGTGCTGTGTAGCCCACCGTAAGAAAGCGTTCAAACATCCAGCTTTCTTTCATTTCTACTCCTACGTTTTTTAAAAACTGCTGGTTTATTTCTTTGGTAGAACGGCCAGGTTTGCTGAACACATGAAACTGCTGCATATAAATATCATCCAGCCCTGTCCGGTTTTTCAGGATGCGTTTTGCAGCTTCATCCATGTGTTCTTCTTTTAAAATAAATCCCCCCGGCAAAGCCCATATTCCTGCGTACTTTGCCTGCAGCAGCAGCACTTTCAGCTCATTTTCATGGAAACCAAAAATGACACAATCCACCGAAATATTCCGCAGGTATATTTCATGTCCCTTACTGAAGTGATCCTTAATCTCTTTTTCAAAACTCATGTTGATAAAATTAGCCATCTTCTGCCGGTTTCAAAATTAAATTATGCCAAGTAAAAAATATTATTTATCATTGTGTCACAATAACGCAATGATAAATAAAAATTTGACAAAATGAAAAAATTCTTTACAGCTGGTATGCTGCTTCTCAGCATACAAATTTGCCAGGCACAAACCGTGACACCTACAAAGGTGAAAGCACTGGTAAGCAAAATGACTACAGAAGAAAAAGTAAACTTAGTAGTGGGAATGGGGATGAACATACCCGGCGTAACCCAGGGCAGCGGCACAGGCATTGGCCAAACGATGGATAAAGTGGAAGGTGCAGCCGGAACTACTTTTGCCATCCCTCATTTAAACTTGCCCACAACAGTAGTGGCTGATGGGCCTGCAGGTTTACGCATCAGTCCAACCCGTAAGGACGATACAAAAAAATATTATGCAACCGCATGGCCGGTGGCTACTTTACTGGCTTCTACCTGGGATACAAAACTGGTGGAAAAAGTAGGCCAGTCGATGGGCAATGAAGTAAAAGAATATGGTGTGGATGTGTTGCTTGGCCCGGGCATGAATATTCACCGCAATCCATTAGGCGGAAGAAACTTTGAATACTATTCTGAAGACCCGTTGATCGCTGGAAAAATGGCAGCAGCAATGGTGAATGGAATTGAGTCAAACGGCGTGGGTACTTCTATCAAACACTTTGCAGCAAATAATGCCGAAAGCAACAGGAACACCAGCAACAGCATTATGAGTGAAAGGGCTTTAAGAGAAATTTACTTAAGAGGTTTTGAAATAGTGGTAAAAGAAGCTCAACCCTGGACGGTGATGAGTTCTTACAATAAATTGAACGGAACTTATACATCAGAAGAGTATGATTTACTTACAACAATTTTGAGAAAAGAGTGGGGCTTTAAAGGATTGGTAATGACAGATTGGTTTGGTGGTACAGATGCGGTGGCACAAATGAAAGCAGGCAACGATTTGCTGATGCCCGGAACTGTGGAACAGAAAAAAGCAATAACAAATGCCATCAATGATAAAAGCCTCGACATTAAAATTCTTGATGCAAATGCAGAACGCATTGTGCGTTATATTTTACAATCGCAGGCATATAAAAAATATGCTTTCACTAATAAGCCAGACTTAAAAGCACATGCGGCAGTGGCTCGTACTGCAGCAGCCGATGGAATGGTGTTATTAAAAAACAACGGCAATGCATTGCCAATTGCAAAGACTGCAAAAAACATCGCTGCATTTGGAATAACCTCTTACGACTTTGTAAGCGGCGGCACGGGCAGTGGTGATGTGAATGAAGAATACACCGTATCACTGGTAGAGGGTTTGTCAAAAGCAGGATACAAATTGGATAAGGAATTGACAGCTTCCTACACTACTTATGTAAGTGCAGAAAAAATAAAACAACCGAAGAAGAATTTCTTTGAAGAATTTATGAATCCAACACCAAGGGTAAATGAAATGACAATTGATGATGCAGGATTTAATAGCAAAGCTGCTTCAGACGATATTGCATTAATCACCATTGGCAGAAATGCAGGTGAAGGAAGCGACAGGAAAGTGGAAAATGATTTCAACTTAAAACAGGCGGAAGTAGACTTGTTAAATAAGGTAAGCGCTGCATTTCATGCAAAAAATAAAAAAGTGGTGGTGATAATAAATGCAGGCGGCGTAATTGAAACAGCCAGCTGGAGAGATAAAGTGGACGCAATATTATTATCATGGCAGCCGGGTATGGAAGCTGGTAATGCAGTAACAGATGTATTGAGCGGCAAAGTAAATCCGTCAGGAAAATTGGCCAGCACTTTCCCTGTACAATATTCAGATGAACCATCTGCAAAAACTTTTCCAGGTAAAGGGTTTCCTGAAAAAGCCACAACGGGAATGTTTGGCATGAAGGCAATACCAACTGATGTTACTTACGAAGAAGGTATCTATGTTGGATACCGTTATTACAATACGTTTGATGTAAAACCGGCGTATGAATTTGGTTACGGATTAAGCTACACCAATTTTGCTTACAGCAATTTAAAGTTGAGCAGTCCAAATTTTAAAGGAAAAATTACTGTTACAGTTGACATCACTAATACCGGTAAAACTGCCGGTAAAGAAGTGGTTCAATTATATCTTACAGCACCTGCTGCAAAAATGGCTAAACCACAGGAAGAGTTGAAGGGGTTTGGTAAAACAAATTTATTATTACCCGGTCAAAAGCAAACCATCAGCTTTGTTATTGCTCCTAAAGATTTGGCTTCTTTTGATACCAACAGTACATCCTGGATTGCAGAAGCCGGTAAGTATGAAGTGAAAGTGGGAGCATCTTCCACTGCTATCAAACAAACAGCATCCTTTCAATTGCCTGCTGAACTGGTGGTTGAAAAATGCCATAAAGTATTGATACCGCTGGTAGAAATAAATGAGTTAAAAAAATAAAATTTAGAGTTAACTTAATTCTAAGGTGACTGATTTTTGTTACACGAATTACACAATAGTATTATCGAATTAGTGTAATTAGCAGTAATTTGTATAATAAATTTTTCAAAATATTGTGAAAAAATAAATTGTAAAAAAAATGGCAAACAGAAAAGAATTTTTACAAACAACTGCCACACTGTTACTGGGCAGTATGGCTTTCTCCAATAAATCTTTTGCAGCATTAGTATCACCAAAAGGCTTTCCACCAGCAGGTTTGCAGCTCTTTACTTTTTTTAATGAGATAGATAACGACGTACCCGGCACATTAAAAAAAATCGCCGGTGTTGGGTATAAAGAAATAGAATCTGCCTTCAGCAAAAAAGGTGGTTTTTATGGAATGAAACCAAAGGAGTTTGCGGCGATGATAAAAGATATGGGGATGAGCTGGAAATCGCATCATGCTTTTGGGGCACCCTACAAACCTGCTCCCGGCGCAAAACCTCCAACAACTCCTGATGGTAAACCAATGGTCCTTCCACCCCTGCTTACCCTGAAAGAAAATATGCAGCAGATAGTGGACGAGGCTGCTGAAGGTGCTGTTGAATTTTTGGTGTGTGCCAACACACCAATCAATACGCTGGATGATATCAAAGCTTCTATTGAAGTGCTGAACAAAACAGATGAAGCCTGTAAAAAAGCAGGAATTGGTTTTGCCTATCACAATCATGATGCGGAGTTTCACACAGTAGAAGGGCAGGTGCCTTATGAACTTTTTCTTTCGCAAACAAAAATGAAAATGGAACTTGATCTGGCATGGGCCATAAAAGGCGGCAAAGATCCGGTTGAATTGTTCAGGCAAAATCCCGGACGTTTCCCGATGTGGCATGTAAAAGATTTGGATGCAAAACATGAAACCATTTTGCCAGTAGGCGAAGGCATAATTAATTATAAAAGAATTTTTAATGCAGCCGGCACAGCTGGTATGAAACATTTTTTTGTAGAACACGACATGCCGAAAGACCCACTGGCAAGTATTACCAGCAGTATTGCTTATTTAAGTAAAATGCTGAAAGCTTAGTTAATCTCTTTACTGCATAAAAAAAACCTCTGCTTCGGCGGAGATTTTTTTATGCAAAATTTGCCGGCAGGCATCACAGTTAAAATATTTTCACATTTACCCAACCCTTTTTCTCCTGTAAGCAGTTTATATTGTAGAGGCATTTATTTTAACCATAAAAACAATACTTGGAAACAGCACTGCAAATAATGATACAAGGTTGCCGGCGGCAGGAAATACAAAGCCAGCAACAGTTGTACAAACTCTTTTATCCCGACATGATAAAAGTTTGTTTCCGCTACGCAGGTGATGCAGACAGTGCCGGCAGTATCTACAACAATGCCATGCTGAGGGTATTTAAAAACATCAATACTTACAGCGAAGAAGGAAAACTGGCAGGATGGATAAAAGTAATTGTGGTAAACTGCTGCATTGATTTTTGTAAAAAGAAAAATATTTTTAAGAACGCTGTTCCTTACATCGCCGAAGACGAAAGCATCATCGAACCGGAAGTATTTGAAAACCTTTCTGCCAAAGAAGTGCAGCAGGTAATAGCACAGCTGCCCGGTGCCACAGCCACTGTATTCAGGCTGTTTATTTACGAAGGCTTTACTCACAAACAAATTGGCGAGCAACTAAATATCAGCGACAGCACCAGTAAATGGCATGTGAGTGAAGCCAAAAAAATATTGAAAAAAAAATTTGAATGGATGTATGAAAACAAATTGACAACAGATGCAACAAGATAATAACATAGAAAATAAACTGAGGGAACTGGAAGAAGGGCAACAGCCTGATCTCAGTAACATGGATGCACACTGGCAGCAGATGCAGGTGATGCTGCAACCCGGAGCGGTGGCTGTAAAAAAAGGATTACCCAAATGGATATTCAACGGCTTGTCGGTACTGACTGTTGTAGTATTGATTGGTGCTGCAATGTGGTTTTTATCTTCAAAGAAAAATAACAATGCTGAAGCTGTTGTTAAACAAAATGAAGTTGCTCCAAAAGAAAATTCAACAGCAGTTTCAACTGCTTCATCAATTATAAAAGATACGCTTGCAAAAGAAACAGTAACACCGGTTGTACTAAGTATAAATCCATCTTTGATTTATGATTATGCAAGCCAGGGAAATGCTGACACAGACGCATGGATAGAAGAAGATTCTCTTTTAGGAACGGTTAAATTAAATTATACGCCTTGTGCAACCTGCCCGGATAAAAAAGATGAACAGGTTGTATCCAATGCAGAAAGACAACTACGGCTGCAGAATTTATTTACAACACTTAAAAAAGAAGAACAGCATTTTACCATTGATAACAGCAGAGATACGCTGCTGCAATTTGAAGAAGGAACAGTTTTATTAATTCCTGCAAACAGTCTTGGAGGTAAAAATGGTATTGTATTTACAGTAAAAGAATTTTATAAAGAATCGGATATGATCCTGAACCAGCTTAGTACTGCCAGCAATAAAGATCAATTGGTAAGCGGCGGGATGTTTCAAATAAAAGCTACGCTGGATAGCAAAGAAGTAAATATCGATTCGTCAAAACCTATCCGGTTATATATGGCTGACAGCAGCAGTAACATGAATGAAATGCAGTTGTTTATTGGTGAAACTTCTTCAAACCATTTATCAAACATATCCACTCACAATACTGGAGACAATATTGGTTCAAAGACTGTTAATTGGTTACCACAGCTCCAAAAATTTTCAAATAAAAAATTGGTAACCCAAGTAAGAGTGCTGAATTTGGCGGATATGCCTTATCATGTTAAGCGAAGAAAAAATGGAGAGATAGGCTATTTTGATATGGATTATAGCCGGAATATTTCGATAGATAAATTGAAGGAAGTTTTAAAGCAAAAATATGGCTATTCTAAAGTAAGACTAAGGCACGACCTCTGGTACTTCACGGATCAGCATATTTTCTATCGCTACTATGATAGCTATTATGGGGAAAGAATCGGAGACTCTCTATGGATGGAAAAAGAATTAGCAGATAAATATAAATTAGTTGGCACAGCAACAAGGACTGTACAGGTAAATGGGTTTTCAAATAATGCAAACTATAGATATTATCTTGATAGGATTGCTTCCCAAAATGATAATCGATATGCAAAACTTATAGAAAATATAAAAACTAAATACAGTGTAGATATTAAAAAGTTTGGCTGGATAAACTGTGATCGTTTTTATAATGACTCAAGAGAAAAAATTCAGTATGCTGTTAACTTAGGAGATTCGGCAAAAAATTATTACACCGTTTTAGTATTCGATAAAATTAAGTCAATGATGAACGGGTATGTGGATGGTAACCGGGTAATATTCAGCAACCTGCCCAAAGGAGAGAAAGTGAAAATTATCAGTATCGGGATTGATAAAAAAGGAGCAGCCGTTTACACACTACAACCAGCAACAATAAATACGGAGGAATTATCAGGATTACAATTTCAATCAACATCCGCAGCCGCATTGAAAACTGAATTGAGCAAAATGGACAGGTAACTTAGAGGGTCTGTTTTTCATTTGGCCATCCCGTTTTCGGGATGGCTTTTTTGTAGTTTGTTGTTTGAGGTCAATTAAGGTATTTTTGCAAACTTGTCTGAACGGAGATTGGGGTGGATTTTTAAGATTAAAATGGATTTTGGATTTAATCATAAAAATCATTTGAATCTTTTTAAATACCCGTTCAGACAGACAAAATGAGATTATGAACAATCCAAAAAGATATTTAGTTACTGCAGCATTGCCTTATGCCAATGGTCCGGTTCATATTGGCCACCTGGCTGGCTGTTATTTACCGGCAGATATTTATGTCCGTTATTTAAGGGCACAAAAGAGAGACGTAAAATTTGTTGGCGGCAGCGATGAACATGGTGTGCCCATCACCATCCGTGCCATGAAAGAAGGCATTACACCGCAACAGGTGGTGGACAGGTATCATGCCATCATCAAAGAAAGCATGGGGCAAATGGCCATTTCATTCGACATCTATTCCCGTACTTCTAATAAAGTGCATCATGAAACAGCAGCTGCATTTTTTAAAAAAATGTATGATGATGGCTTTTTTGAAGAAAAAGAAACAGAGCAATATTATGACGAAAGCACAAAAACATTTTTAGCAGACCGATACATCGTTGGCACTTGCCCAGTATGTGCCAATCCGAATGCGTATGGTGATCAGTGTGAAAAATGCGGAAGCAGTTTATCGCCGGAACAATTGATTAATCCACGAAGTGCATTGAGTGACGCAGTGCCCGTAAAGAAGACCACCAAACATTGGTACTTCCCTTTACAAAACTATGAAGCATGGTTAAAGGAATGGATCATTGAAGGTCACAAAGAATGGAAGAACAATGTGTATGGCCAATGCAAAAGCTGGCTGGATAATGGTTTGCAGCCAAGAGCAATGACAAGGGACAGTAACTGGGGCATTAAAGTTCCGTTGCCGGATGCAGAAGGAAAAGTATTGTATGTATGGTTTGATGCACCAATTGGTTATATCAGCACCACTAAAGAATTGACAGAACATTGGGCTGATTACTGGTGCAAAGAAGACACCAAACTGGTACATTTTATTGGCAAGGATAACATTGTATTTCACTGTATTATTTTTCCTGCAATGCTGAAAGCGCATGGTGGATTTGTATTGCCGGATAATGTGCCAGCCAACGAATTTTTAAATATCGAAGGAGAGAAAGTAAGTACCAGCCGCAACTGGGCAGTATGGGTGCATGAGTACATCAAAGATTTTCCGGGCTGTGAAGATGTGCTGCGGTATGTGCTTTGCGCCAATGCGCCGGAAACAAAAGACAATGATTTTACCTGGAAAGATTTTCAGGACAGGAGTAACAGTGAGCTGTCAAGCATCTTCGGCAATTTTGTAAACCGCACCTGGGTACTGATGCATAAATTGTGTGGAGGAAAAGTACCTAAGCTGCATGAAGATATTTTAGATGAAAAAGATAAAGTGCTGATAGAAGATATTTGTAAGGCAAAAGAAAAAGTGGAAAGCCTGCTGGAAGAATTTAAGTTCAGGGATGCATTATTTGAAGTGATTGATCTAAGCCGCAAAGGAAATAAATACATGCAGGAAAAAGAGCCATGGATTGTGGTAAAAAAATTGGCCGAAAATCCTGACGCTCAAAAATCAATTGATAATTGTTTACACTTG
>JANMJU010000231.1:0-10715 GCA_031371545.1 Chitinophagaceae bacterium | reverse complement strand
AACCATGCCAATAGCCCCGGCCGTATTGGTGATAAATGCATAGTTATTCTTTTTCAAAGGATCAAGCAGATCCCTTCCCAAAGCTGTGTTCACATAAGACAGATGCAACATGCCGGCAATGGTTGGTAAAATATCAATTTGCGAGACCACTTCATTTCTTTTTTCCGGCTGCAATAATTCTGGTGCATAGAAAAGCAGTGGCACATGTTCGTCGGTAAGCCGCTGTTCAGTCCATACATTCGGATACATGGCTTCTGCATTGCCTGCTACGCCATGGTCGCCCACAAAAACAAAAATGGTATTGTTGAAATAGCTTTCTTTTTTTGCAGCTTCCATAAATTGCTGAAAACAATAATCGGTATAGCGGAAAGCATTCAGCTGGTCAATGTCTTCAAAACCATATTTTGTTACACTGTCTTTTGGATAATTTATTTTCTTAAAGATTTTCAGGTCTTCATCCGGAATAGTATATGGCCGGTGGTTATCGGCAGTTTGTATTACTGCAAAAAATGGCCGTTGCTGTGCAGCTAAAATCTTGTTTGATTCCAGTAATAAGTTCTTATCATCAATGCCCCACACATCTACTTTTTTTGCTTTAAAATCATCCTGGCTGTACAGGTGCAGGCTGTCAATATTATTCAGCAGCAGGCCTTTAATGTTGGCCCAGGTGGGATCGCCACCGAGGAAATAAAATTTTTCATAGCATTTCAAATCATTAATGATCGTTTGCTGGTTCACCACTTCCGGGCTGCGGCTGGCAGTACGGTTATTGTCACCCAGCACATCCGGTATGCCGGTAACGGTAGCCCATACCCCACGGGCAGTGGGAAAGGATGGAGTAAAGCAACGGTCGAAAAAAATTCCATTTTTACACAACTCATTAAAGTATGGTGTGGTATTGAAAGGGTTGCCGCTCATGCTGCTCCGGAACATGCAAAAACTTTCGCAAATTACCAGCACTACATTCGGTTGGTTATTGCTGGTTTGCCTGAAAGTATAATTTCTTTCATAATCCAGGTGGCTGCTGTCCTTCTTTTTTACATTCAGGTAATCGGCCATCAGGTTATACGATGCTTTTGCTTTTTTAATATCCGGTTTGGTATCCCTGAATTTGAGGCTGCTGAAAAAACTTTGAAACGGATTGAGGGCAAGGTTGGCTTTAAAATTATCCGTGAGTGTAAAAGCATCGCTCCAGCGTAAATTAAACTGGCCAACTTTGCCAAACACACCCAGCGCAAACAGCAGGAAGAAAAGAATGTACCAGCCAATGCCCTTTCTTTTATTTATTACATATTGCGTTTGATAATTTAACAGCAGCAGTTTGAAAATGATGATGGCAACAGCTGTTATTAAAAGCATCAGCAGCGTTACCGTAAACACCGGGTACGATTGTACACCCATTGTAACAGAAATGCTGGCATCATTAAAATAATTAAGGATGGATGCATTTAACCGTTGCTGGATATAATCGTAGTGATAATAATCCACTGCATAAAAAAGCAGGGTAATAAAAAATACCAGGGAAATGATGCTAGTCCAGATTTTTTTTGCTTTGAAATTTTTAAAAGGATTGATAAAGGGAATGCTGCACAATACTAAAATAGTGACGGCCATAATGCAGGTGAATTTCAGATCGAACCGAAACCCCATCAGCATGGCAGAGCCGGAAAGTGGCTTTCCCGGCGGATTGTAGCAGAAGAAGAACAACAGCCGCAGCAGTGTCATCAGCACTAAAAAAACTAATTGAACCGAAACGATCCATCTCAGCAGCCTTGGAATCTTTTTTAAAAACAGCATTTAATATTATTTAAACAGGTGACAAAAATAGATTAATTATTTTTGGACAAAATCAGATTAACAACATGCAATCATTGTTAGGATGGGACAGGGCGCTGCTGCGGTATATCAATGCAGAATGGCACAACAGTTTTTTTGACTGGCTGATGCCCTTTCTCCGCAATGCCGAGATGTGGACACCGCTATACTTTTTTATGGTACTCTTCGGCGTTATTAATTATAAAAAAACGGGCTGGTGGTGGGTACTGCTGGGAGCTGTTACCGTGATAGCAAGTAATTTTATCAGCAGCGATTTGATAAAAGAAAATGTACACCGGCTGCGGCCCTGCAATGATCCTGCCCTGGCCGGATGGTTGAGAAGATTGCCGGGGCTTTCATTTCCAGGAAGCAGCAGTTTTACTTCTTCTCATGCGGCCAATCATTTTGCTATCAGTATGTTTTTTTATGTTACCCTCAAAAATGAAATTGGCAAATGGGCCGGCTTATTTTTTGCCTGGGCTGCTGCCATCTGTTATGCTCAAATGTATGTGGGGGTACATTATCCAATTGACATTATTGGAGGCACAATAGTTGGGATATTGATCGGGTATTGCACCGGCACGCTGTTCAATAAAAAATGGGGGCTTACTTAACTAAATTCACCGGGCTTTCAGGCATTAAAAGCTTCTTTAATACCTATTTAGAATAGAATACAGATATTTGCAACAACCAATGTTTAAAACCCAGTTGGTTGTTGTAAAAAAATCATGACAGAAATTGTTATTTTATTAGTGCTAATTATTGTGAATGGCCTTTTTGTAATGAGTGAAATAGCGCTGGTAAGTGCCAGGAAAGGAAGGCTGGAAAGCCTTGCCAATAAAGGCGATGCAAAGGCAAAAGTAGCATTGGCCCTGGCAGAGAACCCCGATAAATTTTTATCTACCGCACAAATTTTTATCACCCTTATTGTGATTGTTACCGGTGTGTATTCTGGAGAAAAATTTGGGCACTACATTGAGCCTTACCTTGAAAAAATTGATTTATTAAAACCTTACGCCCCCAAGATTGCAACGGGTATCATCATTGCAATTGTAACTTTTCTTTCCATCATTTTTGGCGAACTAATCCCTAAAAGATTAGGCATGATGAGGGCGGAAAAAATTGCCCGGCAGGTGGCAGGGCCAATGAATTTTTTATCAACCGTAACCCATCCCATTATTTGGCTGCTGTCTAAAATTTCTTATTTAATTTTTAAGCTGTTCAATGTAAAGACGTCTAAAGATAATTCTGTTACAGAGGATGAAATAAAAGCCATGATAACAGAAGGCAGTGAGCATGGTACTATTGAAGAAGAAGAGAAAGAAATTATTGAAAGGGTTTTTCATTTGGGTGACAGAAAAATTACCGCCCTGATGACTCACCGTACAGAAATTCTTTGGTTTGATATTGACGATACCGTACAAACCATCATTGATAAATCGGGTGATATTATTTATTCCACCTACCCAGTGTGTGATAAGACAGTGGATGATATTAAAGGCATTATCTACATCAAAGAATTATTGAAAGCGGATGAACATACAAGCCTGAAAGACCTTTTAAAACCTGCCCTGTTTGTACCGGAAAATAATACACCTTACCAGGTGCTGGAAAAAATAAAAACAACAAAAATTCACAGTTGCTTTATAGTAAATGAATACGGCACACTGGAAGGGATGATTACCCTGAATGATATACTGGAAGCCATTGTAGGCGATGTGCCGCAGAGCGGACAGGAAGAATATGAGATCAAAGAACGTAGCGACGGAACTTACTTAGTAGATGCACAAATAACTTTTTACGACTTTCTCAGCCACTTTGAAAAGACCGAATGGATGAATGAGGAGGAACACCAGTTTGATACCGTAGCCGGATTTGTACTGCATGAACTGGAACGCATACCCCAAACCGGCGACACTTTTGACTGGCGTGGTTTTTCTTTTGAAATTGTAGATATGGACGGGCAAAGAATTGATAAGCTGATTGTGAAAATTCCAGAAGATGTGAAGGAGAGTATGGAGGAGGGGGGATAACGGGATGATAAAATATCAATCATTAATCTCTTTTTCTAATTGTAAAAAAAGTCTTATCCATCCTTGGAGGATTATTGATATCGAAATTATAAGCAACACTGTTTAAATAAAATGCAGCCTCTAACCTTTCGTTCACAGTCTTTGCAAGCCAGTATTCCTGCTGGTTTGTAGCCTGTTCTTTTGTTTGTTGTACAAAAGCTGTTCTGTCTAGTTTATAAGCTGCCATCAATTTTTAATTTGTTGAATTTATTTTCTAAAATTCAAAACTGGCATTTGTCTCAGGGTTATTGAGCTTGCTGCTTTTTCTGTTGCCATTTACTATTACATGAATAATTCCCATCTGCTGGTTACTGTATTCATACAGCAGGTCATTAAATACGTCTATCTTTTTTACTGAAACAATATTATTGGCCTGGAAGAAACTGACAATGCCTTCTTCCTGCTGTTCAAAACCAATAAACTGTAACGCCACATTTTTGCCATCTGCTTTTATCGAAAAATGTTTTTGTATGTAATCATTCACAATTACACCCATCGAAGCTTTCAGTTTTTCATTCAGCAAATCAATTTTGGAAGGGTACTGCAGGCGGAGCGTTTTTTCAAAATCATCGGTAAACAGTTTGCAACTTATCTCAAGTGTTTTATCTTTTGCATTGTGTTCAATTTCTGTAACACTTACAAAAATTGGATGAACGATTGTAGCAGCAGGCTCTGCTCCGGTATTATTAACCAGGACAAAAGCCAGTAACCATTTATATAACAGTGATACCATTTACAAAATCAATTGAGAATTAAAAATTGCTTTCGGGATATTTGAAACAAAATTAGCCTTTTCGATTACACCAAAACCAATAATGATTTGTGAATGATTTTGTTTTATACTTCAGCACAGGCTGGCATCACATCATTAGTGTAAATGCATTGGACCACATTTTATTCATTGCAGCTTTGGCAGCTATTTATTTGCCGGGCAACTGGAAACAGGTGTTGGTTTTGGTAACAGCTTTCACCATCGGGCATTCTTTAACACTGGCGTTGAGTGTGTATGATGTGATCAGGATAAATATAAAATGGGTAGAGTTTTTAATTCCCTGCACCATCATCGCTACCGCCGGCTTTAATTTTTTTGTAAATAATTTTTCAAAAAAATCGTTGCAGTTGAATTATTTTTTAGCCTTGTTCTTTGGTCTGATACATGGAATGGGCTTTGCCAACAGCATCCGTTTTATGCTGGCAAAAGATGAAAAAATTGCAGTGCCATTGTTAAGTTTCAATTTAGGATTAGAAGCCGGGCAGATAATATTGGTGTCTTTTATTTTATTCACCAGTTATTTGCTGGTGGATAAAATGAAAATGAATAGGCTATGGTGGGTTTGGGCTGTATCAGGCTTATGTCTTGTAGTAGCGGCCGGTATGGCTTTTCAGAGATGGCCATCAACCAGAATGTAAAATTTTGAAATACGCCAAACACAATTACTAAAAAATCAAAAAGTAATACATTTATAAATTCAATTTGCAGCATACCATTTTAAGTTTTAATACCAAAAAATAAATTATGAGAAAACTTTTTGCACTTACCATTTTATTTTCACTAAAGATTTGCCTTCATGCACAGGATACCAGGAACAATCCCGGCAGCAACCATGGCAACCGTTTTGAACAGTTGGGAACTATTTTACCAACACCTAATGAATACAGAACAGCCAGTGGTGCACCCGGTGCCAAATACTGGCAGCAGCGTTGTGACTATGATATTGTTTGTGAATTGGACGAACCCAACCGCAGGCTGAATGGAAAAGAAACCATTACCTATTTTAATAATTCTCCTGATGTGCTTACCTACCTGTGGCTGCAGCTGGATGAGAATGAACACAGCAGTAAAAATAATTCCGGCTATCAAACCAGCAGCAGTATGCCAAAGAGTATTACTGAAAATGATATGCTACGCATGAGTGGAAAAACAGATAAAGAATATGGTGATAATATTTTGAAAATAACCGATGCACTTGGCAAAACATTAAACTATACCATCAACAAAACAATGATGAGAATTGAATTGCCAGCTGCTTTAAAACCAGGCCAGCAATTTATTTTTAAAGTAGATTGGAATTACAACATCAGCGACCGGATGAAATACGCCGGCCGGGGTGGCTATGAATTTTTTCCGGAAGATGGCAATGACTTATACACCATGACACAGTGGTATCCACGCCTGTGTGTGTACAGCGATTTTCAGGGTTGGCAAAATCACCAGTTTGCAGGCAGTGGTGAATTTGCATTGACGTTTGGAAATTTTAAAGTGGCAATGACAGTGCCTGCAGACCATGTTGTAATGGCTACTGGCCAGGGGCAAAATTACCAGCAGATACTGAGCCCTGCTGAATATGCACGTTGGCAAAAAGCACAGACCGCAACAGATGTAACAGAGATTGTAACACTGGATGAAGCAAAGGCTAAAGAAAAAACAAAATCAACCAAAACAAAAACCTGGATATTTAAAGCAGAGATGGTACGTGACTTTGCCTGGGGCAGCAGCCGCAAATTTATCTGGGATGCCATGCCGGTAAAAGTAGAAGGAAAAAAAGTAATGTGCATGAGTGCGTATGGCAAAGAAGCTTACAATCTTTACCGCAGGTACAGTACCAAACTGGTGGCACACACTATTAAGAGTTATTCAAAATTTACAATTCCTTATCCTTACCCGGTGGCACAAAGTTTAGAGGCGGCTAGCGGAATGGAATACCCCATGATCTGTTTCAATTATGGCCGCTGTGAAAAAGATGGCACTTACAGCGAAGGCACAAAAAATGGAATGATTGGTGTGATAATACATGAAGTGGGTCACAACTTTTTTCCAATGATCATCAACAGTGATGAAAGGCAGTGGACCTGGATGGATGAAGGCCTGAATTCTTTTGTAGAATATTTAAGTGAAGAGTTGTGGGATAATAAATATCCTGTTGGTAAAGGCCCGGCTTACAAAATTGTGGATTACATGAAGCTGTCCAAAGATCAGCTGGAGCCCATTATGACCAACAGTGAAAACATTATTCAGTTTGGCCCCAATGCTTACAGCAAACCTTCTACCGGTTTAAATATGTTGAGGGAAACAATTATTGGCAGGGACTTATTTGATTATGCTTTTAAAGAATATGCAAAGCGCTGGGCATTTAAACATCCCACCCCTGCAGATTTATTCAGAACAATGGAAGATGCCAGCGGTGAAGACCTGGATTGGTTTTGGAGAGGATGGTTTTACAACACAGACCCCTGTGATATTTCATTGGACACTGTTAAATGGGCCAACCTAACATTAGAAGGAGGCAATCCAAAAATGGGCGGCAATACTTTTAAACAAACACCTGCCAAACCGGTATTGAACAGCTTCGATGATATTTCAAAAATCCGCAACCGGGAAGACAAGCGGATTGTTTTTACAACGGATGCAGATACCAGCCTGAGGGATTTTTACTGGCGCTACGACAGGGGCCTTGCAAAAATAAACAGTGAACCAACAGAGATTACTACTCCGGCGGCAGCACCTGATAGTTTTACCAATGAACAAAAAACAGATTTGGCAGGCGCAAAAAATATGTATGAACTGACATTCAGTAATAAAGGTGGCCTGGTAATGCCCATCATCATTGAATGGACATTTAAAGATGGCAGTAAAGAAATAGACCGCATACCAGTGCAGGTATGGAGGAAGAATGAAAATAAAGTGACCAAAGTGTTTTTAAAAGATAAAGAAGTAGCTTCTATCAAAGTTGATCCGATGAGGGAAACTGCGGACATCAATGAGAAGAATAATGTGTGGCCTGCGGTGGAAACACCGGGGAAATTCCAGTTATTTAAAGCAAGAACCAGTGCAGGCAGGGGAGGCGCTGCCGGTGGAGTAAATCCTATGCAAAAGGAGATAAAATAATTTTCAGAATGATATTTTAAAAGCCGTTGCTGTCAGCAACGGCATTGTTTTTTTGTGTAAATAACTTTATTTTAAGCAGTAACTACAATGAAGTTTTTCCATCCCTTTCCATCTGCGTTCGTTTCTTCTTGCTGTATTTTTTTTCGTACTCCAGTATTTCTTTTGTCTTCACTTTTTCTTTTGGCTTGGCCGACTCTGCTGTTACAGGTGCTGTTGTTTTTGCCCCTTCGTCTTTCAGCAATTGGCCCCGGTCGTATCGTTCTGTTTTCAGCACCCTACCACCCGGATCAAAATATCTCCACTCGCCATGCTTTACACTGTACTGCTCTGCTTTCACTATTTTATAATCTATTATTTCATTGTTGCCTTCGCCGTAAACAGCAATGGTATCATAAGGTGCGTCAGGATTAAAGCCACGCCATTCCTCTTCTTTTTCAAGATTTCCTAAAAATGAAAAATACTGCTGCAACCCATCTTTGCCACCAAAGCGGTAATTCTCAATTGCAAGAATATCGCCTGAGCTGCTGTATCTTTTCCAGGGGCCAGTTTTTTTATCATTTTTATAAATGCCCTCTTCATCATAACCGGGTTCGCCACGAATTTCCCCAACAGTATTTACCCATTTGCCCTGTTTCAAGTCTTTTTTATCAATAGCATTTAAGGTGTCGCCTTTAGACGATAAAGTAAACTCCTTGTATTGGGCATTACCATTTTTAAAAAACAAAACAGACAGTACAACAGTTAAGCTCAATTGGTGTATTTTTAAAAACCGTCTCATATTCTTAAATTTATTTTATGCAATATTTTTTCAAATTTACTTTTTCTTTCGCTATCATTCTCGCCGGTGCATTTTTTTTAACATCCACCGCACAGATAAAGCCCACCACTGCTGCTGAAAGAATGAACGGTTTGCAGAAAAGAAAATTGCTGGAGGCAAATAGTTTGCTAAAAGATATTGTATTTCGAAATATTGGCCCAACACAAATGAACGGAAGGGTGGTGGATATAGAAGTAAACCCTGCAGACCCTACAGAATTTTATGTGGCTTATGCCAGCGGAGGTTTGTGGCATACGGTGAATAATGGTTTGAGCTTTGATCCGATTTTTGATAAAGAAGATGTGATAAGTATTGGAGATATTGCTGTAAACTGGAAAGCAAAAATTATTTGGGTTGGCACCGGCGAAGTAAACAGCAGCAGAAGCAGCTACAGTGGTAATGGTGTGTACAAATCAACCAACAATGGAAAAAGCTGGGACTACCTTGGCCTGCCGGAGAGCCAGCATATTGGTGAAATTATTTTGCATCCCACCGATGAAAATATTGCATGGGTGGCGGTGTTGGGGCATTTGTATTCGGCCAATAAAGAACGGGGTGTTTACAAAACAACAGATGGAGGAAAAACATGGAAACAAACATTGGGCATAGATGAAAATACAGGTGTGGTGGAAATGGATATCAATCAGCAAAACCCAAATGAACTATATGCCTGTGCCTGGTACAGAACAAGAAGAGCCTGGGATTTTGTTCCTTTTGGCAGTACCAGTGGCATTTACAAAAGTACTGATGGTGGCGATACCTGGAAGCTGATAACGCAGTCTGGCAGTGGTTTTCCTGCCGGTGCTACTGTGGGAAGATGTGGTGTGGCAGTATATCAAAAAAATCCGCAGATAGTTTATGCTGTAGTGGATAACAATGCAATCAAACCGGATACTGCTGTAAAAAAAACAGATACATCAAAATATAAAGTGGCTGATTTTAAAAATATTTCTAAAGAAAACTTTGCCGGACTAAATAATAATAAACTGGATACTTTTTTATTAAAGAATGGATTTCCAAAAAAATATACTGCTGAAAATTTAAAAGAATTAATTGCAGCTGATAAATTGAAATCAACAGATGTGTATGATTGGTTAGTAGCAGATGATGGTTTTCAGAATGCCGGAATTTATGGTTGTGAAATTTACCGCAGTGATGATGCCGGGCAGCATTGGCACAAAACAAATACCAAAGATATTGATGTGTTCAGCAGCTATGGTTATTACTTTGGAAAAATATTTATATCACCTGCGGATGAAAATAAAGTGATCACTTTTGGGACAAGTATCATTGTTAGTAATGATGCGGGTAAAACATTTACGGCTGTTGATAAAAACAATACTCATGGCGACTGGCATAGCTGCTGGATAGATCCAAATAAGGACAGCCACTGGATTGCAGGCAATGATGGAGGCTGTAATATTACTTATGATAATGGAAAGAAATGGTTTAGAGCTACGAGTATACCAACCGGGCAATTTTATAATATTACAGTTGATAATGCCAAACCTTACAATGTGTACGGCGGCCTGCAGGATAACGGTGTCTGGATGGGAGCATCATCTACCGGCGGGGATGCAAATGGTTTTTCTTTTGCCGAAGAAAAGAAAGAGCCAGAACCGGAAGAGTACAAATGGAAACCTATTGGCGATGGTGACGGTATGCAAGTGCAGGTAGATACAAGAGATAATAAAACTGCTTACGCAGGATTTCAGTTTGGGTATTATACCCGGAGCAATACAGATGGCGGGGAATCTTTTTTTATACATCCCATGCATGATTTGGGAGAAGCAAAACTCAGGTACAATTGGCAGACACCCATCCTGCTGAGCAAACATAACCAGGATGTATTTTATTATGGCAGTAATAAATTTCACCGCAGCCTTAATAAAGCAGAAGATATTGTTGTACTGAGTGGTGATTTAAGCAATGGTAAAAAAACAGGCAAGGTTCCGTATGGCACATTAACAGCAATCAGTGAATCGCCGTTAAAATTTGGGCTGATATATATTGGTACCGATGATGGGAACATACAGGTAAGTAAAGACGGCGGCTACACATGGACTTTAGTTATTAAAGGGTTGCCATCTAATTTGTGGGTGAGCCGTGTAACAGCATCAATGTA
>JANMJU010000229.1:0-1624 GCA_031371545.1 Chitinophagaceae bacterium | reverse complement strand
CAGTGAGTGGTGGCAACAGCCAGGTAACTTTTACCGCAGGCTACACCAACAACTACGAAAAAGCAATTGTACAAAATGCCAATTACAAGCGTAATCTTTTCAATGCAAAGATCGATTTCAAACCTTCAAAAAAATTTAAAGCAGGTATCAGCGGCAGGTACATTAACCAGAATGTAGTAGGGGCTGGTGTTTCAGATGATAAAGGGTCTTCCTACAATCGTTTAAGAAACAGTGTTAAGTACCGTCCCTATGTTTCTGCCGGTGCTGATATTATTGATGATCCGGAAGGGAATGTAGCTGGTGTGGGTAATGGCCTGTCATTGGTAAATCCAATAAGCCTGAATAATAATGAGTATCGGAAAAAGACAACGAACTCCTATAACATTGCAGCCTATGCCAGTTATAACATCACAAAAAAACTTACTTTTAAATCAACCGTTGGTTATGAAAGAACCAGTTTTATTAACAGGCAATTCAGCGATTCACTCACATCACTTTCTACTTTGCAGGGTGGAAAGATGCCGGTAGTACAACTTGATTCTATCCGTAAAACGCAATTCACCAATTCAAATGTGCTGTCTTTTAAATTAAATAATTTTAAAAAGAAGCATGATATTGATTTGCTGCTGGGACAGGAGATTGTGCAATTTAAACAGGAACTGGATGTACAGAACCTGTACAAAAATTTTCCCAACTTTACTTCACATGATGATGCCTTTGGGAATACTGCTGCAGGCGTTCTGTTTAACGGGTATCCAATCTATAAACAATTTGAGTATTCCTTATTATCTTTCTTTGCCAGGGTAAATTATAGCTTTGATAAAAAATATTTATTCTCTTTTAATTTCCGTGCAGATGGATCATCCAAATTTGCACCGGGCCGCAACTGGGGATACTTTCCTTCCGGCTCTTTCGCATGGCGTATTTCAAAAGAAAATTTCATGAAGAATCTTCATGCTGTGAGTGACCTGAAGCTCAGAGTGAGTTATGGTACCGTAGGTAATAACCGGATTGATGATTATTTATACATATCCACTTTTGCCAACAATCCATATTATTATGGTGTAAACGGGCAGTCTGTTTTTGGATATACTCCACCAGCGCTTGCCAACAATTTGTTGAAATGGGAAACTACCGTTAGTAAAAATCTTGGACTCGATGTATCATTCCTGAATGACAGGTTTGGATTGACGGTTGATTATTATGAAAACAATACAAAAGATCTTTTATTAAATGTACCGATAGCATCTACTTATGGTTATACAAAGCAGTTGCAAAATGTGGGATCCTCTACAAATACTGGATATGAGATACAGTTAAATGCGGCGATTGTAAGAAACAAAAATTTTACCTGGAATGCAACTTTCAATTATGCCCACAATGAAAACCTGATCACAGCATTGGGGCCTAATCAAATATATACACCTGTCTTTTCTGGTTTGGGTGTGGCCGGGCAGGACTATGATTTTGTAGGAAAGGTAGGTGAGCCGGTAGGAGCCATGTACGGATTGGAAACTGATGGGTTTTATAAAGTAGACGATTTTAATTATGACGCTGCTACCAGAACCTATGCATTAAAAGCTGGAGTGGTGGATGATAGAAGTATCATCGGTGCACCGCAGCC
>JANMJU010000099.1:0-3994 GCA_031371545.1 Chitinophagaceae bacterium | reverse complement strand
TATCAATGCTTTAAAAGAAGTAGCTGCCAAATCATTGCCTGTTGGTTATGGCTATGAATTTTCAGGATTAAGCCGGGAAGAAATTGCCGCAGGAGACAGTACTACACTGATCTTTGCGATCTCTATTATTTTTGTGTTCCTATTTTTGGCGGCTCTGTATGAGAGCTGGTCCATTCCTTTCTCTGTGTTGTTTGCAGTTCCGATTGGGGCATTCGGATCGATACTAACCTTGTTGCTGTTGCCAAATTTAACCAACAATGTGTATGCACAAATTGGCTTAATTACATTGATAGGGCTGGCGGCAAAAAATGCCATCCTGATTGTAGAGTTTGCAAAGGAAAGGGTAGATCATGGCGTAGAGATTGTTGCGGCCACATTGCAGGCTGTAAATTTAAGATTACGTCCTATTGTGATGACATCACTGGCATTTATATTGGGTGTGTTGCCATTGGCTTTTGCAACAGGTGCTGCGGCAGAGTCCCGTAAAACCATTGGCTGGACTGTGTTTGGTGGTATGCTTGCCGCTACAACGCTTGCAATATTTGTGGTGCCTGTTTTGTTTGTATTGATTACAAAACTTTCTTATGGCAAAAAAATAAAACGATTAAAAGAAGAGCAACAAAGGATAGACGAAGTGGATAAAAGGATTATTGATGGGGGAGGTGTATGATAAAGCTATTGTAATTATTTTGAAAGCGATTACTTTATTATTGTTAATTAAATTTATTTATAACTTTCTATTCTGTGGATAAAAGATTTAAAATGGTATGCTGTACAAGTGAGTGACACAACGATGCTGAATAAAGATATTTAGCTGGTAAAAAAACAATTTAAAAATGAACAGTTGATTTTACTTAACGGTATAAAAAATACCTGACCTGTGCAAATGAAGATCAAAATTTATAGAATGAAGCTATTTACGTTCACCGTAATTTTTTTATTAAGCCTTTTTTCACTGCAGGCACAAACCAATACCATTAAGGGTTTTATCCAGGATGAGTCAGATAAAAGTCCTGTACGTGGAGCTACCGTTTCCTTGTTATTACAGTCAGATTCTTCGCTGGTAAAAACTACGGTATCCGATTCTGCCGGCTATTTTATATTTACGGATGTGGCTATTGACAGTTTTATTGTAACGGTTGATAATGTAAACTACCAACAGGATGCTTCACTTGTTTTGATGAAAGGGGAAGAAAAAAATTTAGGAACGATATCGCTTTTTCGACAGGGAAAAGATTTGGCTAACGTAACCATTGTGGCAAAAACACCACCGGTTACTCAAAAAGGAGATACTACGCAATACAATGCCAGCCAGTATAAAGTGAACCCGGATGCCACTGCAGAAGATTTGATAAAAAAAATGCCGGGAATAACGGTAGATAAAAGCGGCACGGTAACAGCACAGGGCGACCAGGTAAAAAAAGTAACAGTTGACGGGAAAGATTTTTTTGGTGACGATGCCACTGCAGCACTCAAAAACCTGCCGGCAGAAATTATTGATAAGATACAGGTATTTGACAAACTGAGCGACCAGGCCCAGCTTACGGGCTTTGATGACGGTAATAGTACGAAGGCTATTAATATTGTAACTAAAACGGGTACCCGAAATGGACAGTTTGGAAGAGTATATGCAGGATACGGTACTGACGGACGATACACAGGTGGCGGCAATATTAGTTTTTTCAATGGCGACCGCCGATTATCTTTCGTTGGCCTGTTTAATAATATCAACCAGCAAAATTTTGGTACTGAAGATTTGCTTGGGGTAACGAGCAGTAGTGCTGGTAACAAGGGTGGTGGTAACCGTAATGGCGGAAACAAGGGTGCAGGTGGTGGCAATAGCAATAACTTTTTGGTGGGGCAACAAAATGGTATCAGCGCCACCAATGCATTTGGTATTAATTATGGCGACAAGTGGTCAAAAAAATTAGAAGTGACGGGCAGCTATTTTTTTAATAACAGCAATACCAATAATAACCAATTGACCAGTGATGAATATTTTATAAAAGATGCTCCTGACCAGTTTTATGATGAAGTAAGACAGTCTTCATCCAAAAATTATAACCATCGTTTAAATTTGAAGATGGAGTATAAAATTGATTCCTCCAATTCAATTATTTTTATGCCGTCTGTCAGTTATCAAAAAAATAATGGAGGCAATGCTGTGAATGGTAAACGGTTCTATACCTTAAGCGATCTTATCAGCAGTACGGCTTATACCAGCAATAGAAATACATCCGGTTTTAATACCTACAACAACTTGATGTACTGGCATGGCTTTGCAAAAAAAGGAAGAACTATTTCTCTTAGTGCAGGTGTGGGCGCCAATCACAAAGAAGGAGATATTTTTTTGGAATCGGCCAATGAATTTTCTAATAACCCCGGTGGAAATGATACTGTGCAGCAATACACATCACAATTGGTAAACGGCACTACCTATTCTGGAAATATTGCCTATACGGAACCAATTGGAAAAAAGGGACAGCTTCAAATTAATTATTCACCTTCCGTATCAAAAAATAAATCTGATCAGCAGGTGTACCAGTTTAATTCAATCAGTGATAAATACAATCTTTTTGACAGCAGCCTTTCCAACCTTTTTGATAATACGGTTACCAGTCATACAGGTGGCATGACTTTCCGAATTGGTGATAAGAACAATATGTTTGCCGCAGGCTTATCTTACAAATACACCACACTCAACAGCGACCAGCTTTTTCCTCTGCCGGCTACAGTAAATAAATCCTTCAATAACCTGCTGCCAAATTTGATGTGGCGAAAAAAAATCTCAACAAAAAGCAGTTTGAATATTATGTACCGGGCCAATACCAATACCCCTTCCATCAGCCAATTGCAGAATGTGATCAACAATACCAATCCATTATTTTTAACTACCGGTAATCCTGAGTTGAAACAGCAAAGCACCAATACATTAACCGGAAGATACACTTACACCAACACATCAAAAGGCAGCAGTTTTTTTGCAAATATTTTTTTGCAGCAGGCAGATAATTATATTTCCAATGGCAGCTACATTGCAGTAAGAGATTCGGTGCTTAACAGCAGTATTATTTTGAATAGAGGATCTCAGCTTACCAAGCCCGTAAATTTGGATGGCTATACCAGCCTTCGTTCTTTTTTAACATTTGCCATGCCGTTGAAATTTATCAAATCAAATGTGAATATTAATGGCGGTTTTACCTGGTCCAAAATTCCGGGCATTGTTAATTACAATAAGAGTATCACAAATAATTATGCTTACAGCACCGGCGCTGTTGTATCCAGCAATATCAGTGAATACATTGATTTTACGGTATCGTACAATGCCAGTTTTAATGTAGCAAAAAATACAGTTCAGTCACAGGCAAATAATAATTACACCATACAAAATGCCGGTGTGCAATTGAATCTATTAAGCAAGAAAGGTTGGTTTGTACAGAACGATATAAACCATCAATCATACAGTGGTTTGAGTGCCGGCTTCAATCAAAGCTATTGGTTGTGGAATGCAGCCATTGGAAAAAAAATTTTGAAAAAACAGGCAGGGGAATTGAAGCTTTCTGTGTTTGATTTATTAAAACAAAACCGGAGCATTACCCGAACTGTTACCGAAAGTTATATTGAAGATGTACAGAACGAGGTGCTGACAAAGTATTTCATGCTGACCTTTTCTTACAAGCTTAAAAATTTTGGAACACCAAAAAATACTCCCGGCAATGGGAAGGGAAAGAGAAGAAATAATCCTGATGGAATTCCTGCCATTTAAAATTTAGATATACTAGTGTTAAGTCAAGCTTATTCTGACTTGTTGCAAATAAGGTTGCCAACCTTTTATCCGTCTATTAATGCTTAATATAACACTAGTTAAATTTATTCTTCTGCAGATTTCATTTTAGCAGCATAAAGTTTAGCTCTTTTTAAAACTCTTCATTTTCAACTGTTACAGCAGTTTCATTAAGGATATTCATGGTAGGGGTACCATTAAAATTGGTGA
>JANMJU010000192.1:0-31803 GCA_031371545.1 Chitinophagaceae bacterium | reverse complement strand
CCTTCCTTTTCCACAGCCAATATCTAAAAAATGTTTTTTGTTTGAGCCGTCAATCTGTTCAAGTGTTTTTTCAATTAACGAATAACTCACCGGCATGTAAATAGTGGCATGAGAAATATCAATGCCGCTGCGGCCCAGTTTTTTTAATTCATCAGCGCCGGTAGTATTGATATTGTATTTTTTTTCACCTTTAATTTCCTGTGGTAAAATAACTGCTGCAATCTTCCATCCCCAGTTTACGCCGATGTAGAAAAAGTATTGTATGTATCGGATCAATTTCAAGATTGGAAGGTTTTATTTATTTATTCCTGCTGCTAAATTATTCAGCAGGTAAGGGTTTTTCTGTAAGCCTGATATCAATCATTTTCATTTGCAGGCTTGTTTGTCCGTTCCATTCATTCTCATCAATTGTAAATATAATGTCCAGTGGCTTTTTTGATTCTATTAAATCAAATTTACCGGCCATATTGAAACCAATACCGGTTAAAGTTGCATTGCCCTGTTTCAAAACAAAACGGATATGGAGCTCTTTCACAATTTTAGAATAGCCGGTGTCCATCACATTGGAAGCAATAAAAACAGGCCGCATATTTTCCGGGCCAAAGGGTTCCATTTGATGCACTATACTGTAAAAAGAAGGAGTGATTTCACTAATGGAAATTTGAGCATCAACAATGATTTCGGGAATTAATAATTGCGGATCAATGGTGCTGCTTACCACCTGTTCAAATTGTAAACTAAAGGCTTCTACTTTCTCTGGCAGTAAAGAAAGTCCGGCTGCAGCAAAGTGTCCGCCATATCCCAGCAGGTGTTCCCTGCAGGCATGTATGGCTTCATACAAATTAAAGCCGGTAACGCTTCTGGCACTGCCTGCTGCTACGTCTCCACTCCTAGTAAGTACCACCGTTGGACGGTAATATGTTTCAATCAGCCTGCTGGCTACAATGCCCACCACGCCCTTGTGCCAATGCTCTTTATACACAACAGTTGATTTACTGTTTTGTAAATAATCACTGCTTTTAATTACAGCTAAAGCTTCTTCGGTGATGCTGCTGTCGGCTTCTTTTCTGTCGCTGTTATCGCTGTGCAGCTGTTCTGCAAACTGCATCGCTTTGTCATAATCTTTTTCAATAAATAACTGTACTGCTTTTTTAGCATCATCCATCCGGCCTGCGGCATTTACTCTGGGGGCAATTACAAAAACGACATTATTAATGGACAATGTTTTTTGAATTCCACCCAGTTTAATCAACGCTTTAATCCCGGCACAAGGATCGCTGTTGATCCGCTTTAAACCATGATAGGCCAGTATCCTGTTCTCCCCGGTTATTGGTACAATGTCGGCAGCGATTGCCGTGGCTACTAAATCAAGGTAGCTAAGATAATGTTCTTCGTCTATGCCAAACTGTTGGGCTAAGGCTGTTATTAATTTAAAACCTACACCACAGCCACATAATTCTTTGTATGGATAATGACAATCTATTTGTTTAGGATTTAAAATTGCAGCAGCGGCAGGAATTTCGTTGTCAGGAAGATGGTGGTCGCAGATAATAAAATCAATACCAAGTGTTGCCGCATAAGCAACCAGGTCAACAGATTTAATACCGCAGTCTAATGAAATGATCAGCTTAAAATTATTTTCAGCTGCATAATCAATTCCCATTTTACTCACACCATATCCTTCCCTGTACCTGTGTGGGATATAAAATTCCAGCAAAGCTTCATCGTAAATTTTGCAGAGAAACTGGTACATGCAGGCTACTGAAGTGGTGCCATCGACATCGTAGTCACCAAATACTAAAACTTTTTCTTTTTTATCAAAAGCTGCAGTGAGCCTGCTTACTGCTTTTGCCATGTCCTTCATCAAATACGGATCATGCAGTGCTTCCAATTGTGGCCTGAAATAGGCTTTACTTTTTTCAAAATCATCAATGCCTCTTTGTACTAATATTTTACAAATGGTTGGATTTATTTTTAGTGCATCCTGCAACTGGTTTACTTTTCCCCCGTCGGCCTCTAATCGTTTCCATCTCTTTGTCATGGGTAAAAAAGATTGTTTTAGTTGATCTAATATTTTCTGTCTGTGGTGTAACGTACTAAATCTTCCAGGGCATTTCTTACTTCACTCTCAGGGAATTCATGTAATATTTTTAGAGCATCATCCCTGTACTCATTCATTTTACCTTCTGCATATTTTATTCCCCCGGCAGCCACAACAGCAGCCACTAGCTGCTTAACTTTTACTGTATCTTTATTTTCGTTTTTTATTATGTAGATAAGCTCCCTGCGTTTTGAAGACTCAACATTGTTAAGTGTAAAAATCAGGGGCAGCGTCAATTTTTTTTCTTTTATATCATTACCTGTTGGCTTACCAATATCTTCATTTCCATAATCAAACAAATCGTCTTTAATCTGAAAAGCAATGCCCACTTTTTCACCAAACAATTTCATCTTATTGCAGATCGTTTCATCTTTACTCGTAGTCCATGCGCCTACTGCACAGGCCGACGATAAAAGTGAGGCTGTCTTATTGCGGATGATCTCAAAATAAATATCCTCTTTTAAATTCAGGTTCCTCGATTTTTCAATTTGCATTAATTCACCCTCACTCATTTGTTTTACTGCTTCCGACAAAATATGCAGGTGCTCAAAATCATCGTTGCTTGTGGATAGCAATAAGCCTTTAGATAAAAGGTAATCTCCTACCAATACAGCAATTTTATTTTTCCAAATTGCATTGATAGAGAAATAACCTCTCCTTTCCAGCGATTCATCCACCACATCATCATGCACTAACGTAGCTGTATGCAGCAGTTCTACTAAGGCGGCAGCCCGGTAAGTACTTTCATTGATTGGTGAATGAAGCTTTGCACACAAAAAAACAAACATTGGCCTCAGCTGTTTCCCTTTTCGTTTAATAATATATTTCATGATCCTGTCAAGCAATGGGGTATTACTCTTTACAGCCTCTGAAAATTTTTTTTCAAATATTTGCAGCTCTTCGCCAATGATATTGTTTACAAATTCCATCTGATATAAAAGGAGGGCAATATAGTTCAGTAAGCAACCGCATCAAAGTAATTATTAAATTTATTTACACCACATTTTCCCGGATAAATTGATTTATTCGAAATAAATTATACCTCTATGCAGCGAACTTGTATTAAAAAAAGTCCGTAAATCATTAAAATATAAGCAAATAAATTAAAGAATAACCCAAATAAATCATAAAAAAATTTGGTTTTTAAATCTCAAGTGATATTTTTGCATATAATCAACTCGTAATTTCAGAACTTAAATAATCATTTAGTTATGGCAAGCAAAAAGTACAAACTACTAATAGGGCTCATTACCCTAATGACTACAGCAACTTTTGCCCAGAACCCGGCGGGTTCAGGCTCAGGTTACAGTATCTACGACTCTTCTGTAATATCTCCAAAGAATATGCCCCAACAGAACGAGTTTTGGAACAACACTTATAATTTCCCAGCCAAACCACGTAATATGTGGGAAGTGGGAGTTTCCGTTGGAGCTTTGACCATCAGCAGTGATGTTCCAGCCAAATTTCCAACACTGGGATTTGGAGTACATGTAAGGAAAGCCTTTGGTTACATTTTTTCATTAAGATTGGAATATGTAAATGGCGATGCTAAGGGGATGAATTGGCAGCCTGCAAATAACTATGCAAAAAACCCAGCATGGATTAGTACGGCTGAAGGTGGCAACATACCAGGTACAGGATATACACCTATGGTTAGGGGAAATGATGGAACCCTTGCTGGTTTAGGGGGCAGAACTGTACAAGGTGTTTTTTACAACTATAAAACACATGTACAAGACTTGTCTCTTGAGGGAATTGTTACATTGAATAATGTACGTTTTCACAAACAAAAAACTGGGTTCAACTTATATGGAGGCGTTGGTTTAGGTCTTACTGCTTTTCATACAATGGTTAATGCCCTTGATGCAAGTGGCAATACTTACGCCACTTTATTTCAAAATGTCATAACTAAAAACCTTGCACTTGGTGGTTTTAAGTATGCCAACAGAAAAGACATTTTGAAAGAATTAAAAGCAGGTATGGACAATACCTACGAAACTGAAGCCGAAACTGAAATTGGTTCCCGTCGCCCTAAATTAGGAAAGAATACTTTAAAGCCTTCAGGAACTGTTATAGTAGGAGTTGCCTATAAATTAAGTAAAAGAGTTAACCTTGCTTTAGAAGACCGTCATACTTTTACCAAGTCAGATTTGATGGATGGTCAGCGTTGGCAGGAATATGCTAGAGGAGACGCTTCTTTAACAAGCGATTTTGATTCATGGAATTATCTTTCTTTGGGTCTTAACTTTAACTTAGGCGGTAAATCTGTTGAACCATTATGGTGGCTTAATCCACTTGATTATGCTTACAGTGAGTTGAACAATCCTAAGCACATGAAATTACCTAAACCAATATTTGATGACACAGATGGTGATGGTGTTACTGATCAATTGGATAGAGAGCCCAACACACCTGCAGGTTGCCCTGTTGATACACATGGTGTAACTAAGGATACAGATGGTGATGGTGTTCCTGATTGTAAAGACAAACAATTGATTACTCCAACTGAATGCCAGCCAGTTGATGCTGATGGTGTAGGTAAATGCCCAGAGCCAGCTTGCTGCAAAGAAATTAAAGCAATGATTGACAGTGGCTTGGTAGGTGGTGGGAAAAATAAATTATGCGCTACAGATTATCCTAGCTTGACATTGAAAGGTGTTAGCTTAAGTGCAGACAACAAAGCAATGTTATCAACTGTAGCCAGCAAATTAAAAGCTGTGCCAACTTGCACCATTACACTTACTGCATATCCAAAAGCTGATAAACGTTCACAATCTTTAGCTGATAAGAAATTAGATGCTGTTAAGAATTACCTGGTTGAAAAATTAGGTATCACTACAGACAGAGTACTTACTGATAAAGTGATTGATGGTGGTGATGCTAACACAATAGATATTAAATCAAATTAAGTTCATTTACTTTTTGCTCAATGATTACCCTCTCGATTATTCGGGAGGGTTTTTTTATTTAGTATGCTTTGTTGATTTCTCAAAATATTAACTGCCGTTTTTTTGTACCTTAATATTTTCAGGTGATTTTTGATTTAAAACCACTAAATTTGCGCCTTCTATGCGTTTTATAAAATCAATTGTAAGTTTATTATTTTTAGTTTGTACTTTATTTGCCTGCAACAATAAGTTTAGCAAGGTGATGAAAAGCACCGATTATGAATATAAGCTCAAAGTAGCGGATCAATATTTTGAAGCAAAAAAATACAACTATGCACAGCAACTGTATGAAGAACTTTACCCTGTATTTAAAGGCACAGATAAGTTTGAGCAGCTGTATTATAAGGATGCGTTTTGTTTTTATTACATGAAAAATTACAGGGATGCTGAGAACTTCTTTAAAGGCTTTCTGGAAGTTTTTCCCAACAGTACCAAAGCAGAAGAGGTGGATTTTATGCACGCCTTATGTTTTTATAATCAATCGCCAAAGTTAGAACTGGAGCAAACCAATACAGCTAAGTCAATAGGAGTAATGCAGACTTTTATCAATACACATCCGGGTTCAGCAAGGATAAAAGAGGCAACAGAAATTATTGATAAATGCAGGGCAAAACTGGAGGAGAAGGAATTGAGGGGGGCAGATCTTTACTATAAAGTAGGTCAGTACAGGGCTGCCGCCATCTCGTACAATAATTTACTTAACAGCTATCCTGAATCAGTTTCAGGCGATGTGTATAAATTGCAGTGTATTAAATCTTATTATAAATTTGCCAAGCTGAGTGTGGCAGATAAGCAAACAGAGCGTTTTGAAAAAGTAACAACAGAATACCAGGAATTTGTAGATCGTTTTCCTGACAGTAAATTACTAAAGGAAGCACAGGAATATAATAACTTAAGTATAAACAACATTAAAGAAATACAAAATGAGCAAACTAAGACGTCAGCACGGCTCTAGCACTAGCAATGTGGTAGAACCTAAAAATCTTTTTGACCTGAAAGAAAAAACAGGTAACCTGTATGAGTCTATTGCAATAATAGCCAAGCGTGCCAACCAGATAAATATTTCTATAAAAGAAGAGCTGCACAATAAGTTGGAAGAATTTGCCAGCCACACTGACAGCCTGGAGGAAATACATGAAAATAAAGAACAGATAGAAATATCTAAGGCCTACGAACGTATGCCAAACCCTGCATTGCTGGCATCACAGGAGTTTATGGAGAACAAAATTTATTTCCGCAAAAACGAAGAAGACCTCTTTAGCTAAAATTGTAAAATATTTTACAATAGTTTCAGGTAAGAAGTTATATTTTTAATCCCCCGATACATCGGGGGATTTTTTTATGCTGAAAGGAAAGAAAATATTAATTGGAGTTACGGGCAGCATCGCTGCTTATAAAATTCCTTTATTGGTACGCCTGTTAATTAAACAGGGTGCTGAGGTAAAAGTAATAATGACAACCGCCTCAAAAAATTTTGTATCCCCACTTACGCTCTCAACGCTTTCAAAAAATAATGTACTTACCGATCTGTCTGAAAATAATTCTTGGGCCAATCATGTAATGCTTGGACGATGGGCAGATATCATGCTGATAGCACCGCTAAGTTGTAATACACTGGCAAAAATGGCCAATGGCTTGTGCGATAATTTATTGATGGCGGTATATCTTTCGGCTACCTGCCCGGTAGTGATGGCCCCTGCAATGGACGAAGATATGTGGCTGCATTCCTCAACAAAAAATAATTTGCAAAAAACTGCCTCATCTGGTACTTTGATTATACCGGTGGAATCTGGAGAATTAGCCAGTGGCTTAACAGGTGAGGGGAGAATGGTAGAACCGGAAACAATACTGCAGTGGCTGAATAATTTTTTTTTGACCAGCCAGCAATTAAAAGGTAAAAAAGCACTGGTAACCGCTGGGCCTACCTATGAAGCAATTGATCCCGTAAGATTTATCGGCAACCATTCCTCCGGTAAGATGGGAGTAGCCATTGCAAAAGAATTGGCTAACCGGGGGGCAACGGTAACACTTGTTTTAGGGCCATCATCACTGATGCCACCTGCTAATATTAAAACTGTAAGAGTAAGATCAGCTAAAGATATGCTGGATGCCTGCATAGCTGAATTTTCAACAACCGATATTACTGTAATGAGTGCAGCGGTAGCAGATTATACGCCAGTAACTGTTGCAGATGAAAAAATAAAAAAACAGACAGATGTTTTTTCTGTTGAATTAACGAAGACTAAAGATATCTTAAAGCAATTGGGAGAAATGAAAAACGATAACCAGTTACTGGTTGGCTTTGCTTTAGAAACAAATAATGAGAAGGCTTATGCCTTAAAAAAATTACAGGAAAAGAATGCAGATATGATTGTACTCAATTCATTAAATGATGCCGGTGCAGGTTTTGGATATGATACTAACAAAATAACTATTTTTGACAGGACAGGGAAGAAGTATTCATTTGATACAAAGACCAAGCAGGAAGTGGCAGTCGACATTGTAAATACCATTATTCAATTTAAAAAATGATACAGAAAGGTTTAAAATTATTTATTTTCCTTGCACTCACTGCACATGCGGCTGTAGCCCAAGAATTAAATGCCAGGGTAACAGTTAACAGTAGCCGTGTAGGAACTACCGTCAATAAAAGTACATTTCAAACACTTCAAAATGCACTGACAAATTTTTTGAACAACCGCAAATGGACAGCAGATAATTTTCAGCCCAATGAAAAAATTGATTGTAATTTTTTATTAAACCTGCAGCCCACTTCTGATGCCAATATATATTCTGCATCACTAACTATCCAGGCTGCAAGGCCGGTTTTTAGCAGTACTTACTTATCTCCCATTGTCAATTACCAGGATGAGGATATTAATTTTAAATATGTAGAGTTTCAGCAACTGGAGTTCAATGAAAACAGGGTATCCGGCACTGATGCACAGGCTTCAAATTTAACCGCTGTGTTTGCTTACTATGCTTACATGATCATTGCTTTTGATTATGATTCTTATGGATTGAAAGGTGGGAATGCTTATTTTCAAAAAGCACAAAATATTGTAAACAATGCACCCGAGGCAAGGGGTATCAGCGGCTGGAAAGCATTTGATGGTATCCGCAACCGTTACTGGCTGGCGGAAAATATGCTTAACAGCCGGTATGCCATCATGCATGATATATTTTATAATTACTACAGGGTATCATTTGATAAAATGTATGAAGATGAAAACGCCGCCAGGACAGAAATGCTCAATGTACTGAACCTGCTAAGCAGTTACAATGCTGATAATCCCAACACAATGATCAACCAGTTTTTTTTCCAGGGCAAGGCCAATGAATTGATCAAAATATTTTCTAAAGCGCCGCAACAGGATAAAATAAGGGCATCTGAACTGTTACAAAAAATGGATTTAACCAATGCCTCCCGGTATAAAGACGAACTGAAATGATACGGATAATAGTAAGTGCCTGGTTGGTAATTTTCCTGTTATCCTGTGGAGATAAAAGCGGTGTTGCCAAAGGGAAAATCATCAGCAGTGATAAAATGCAGGAAGTACTGTGGGATATATTTCAGGCAGATGCATTTACGGAAAAGTATATCAAAATTGATACTTCAAAAAATGCCATTGTTCAGAATGCAGCCCTGCAGCAAAAAGTATTTGAATTGCATAAAATAAGCAGGCAAGATTTTAATACAAGTTATAACTACTACAGCACTCACCCAGATTTGATGAGGAATTTGTTAGACAGCATTAGTGTAAAGGCAGAAAGGAAAAGAGGGCAAATGATGAAGGACCGCTATTCCGGAAAAAAGTTTGCTGAATAATTTTCAAATTAATAATCTCCCCAGCGGTAAGTATTTATTTTTAATCCGGCAAGGTCAATTACCCTGTCCACCACAGTTGCTGCAAGCGCTTCCATTGTTTTTGGTTTGCTGTAAAAAGAAGGTGTAGCAGGGCAGATAATTCCTCCAGCCAGTGTAACCGTTTCCATGTTGCGAATGTGTATGAGGTTGTAAGGAGTATCTCTTACAACGCATATCAGCTTTCTTCTTTCCTTCAATATTACATCGGCAGATCTTGTGATGAGGTCATTACTGATACCCGTTGCAACCCTTCCTAAAGTACCCATACTGCAGGGTACAATGATCATCGTATCATACTGGCCAGACCCTGATGCAAAGGGTGCAGTAAAATCTTGCTGAGAATAAAATTTTACTGGGTAATTATTATAATCTTCATTTTCGAGTTCTGTTTTCCAAACCGATTTGGCATTTTCTGTTAATATTACAGACAGTTCTTCCCATTGATTTTTTATGGCAAGTAATTTGTCTAACAAAACTTTTGAGTAAATGGAACCACTGGCGCCGGTGATAGCTACTACAATTTTATGCATTACCTTGTCGTTAAAATATTTATCTAAGCTACTAAACAAATACCGCATGCAAAAGGTTATCTATTTTCTTACTTCTTTTTTAATACTTGTAGTTGCCGCATCATTTATTACACCCAAAAAAGACAAAGTGCAGTGGCTTACAGTAGCAGAATTGCAGGCAGCTTATAATAAAAATCCCAAACCAATTTTAGTAGATGTTTATACCAGTTGGTGTGGCTGGTGTAAAGTGATGGACAGGGAAACATACAGCAAGGATGATGTGGCAGCTTACATCAATGAACATTATTATGCTGTAAAGCTGGATGCGGAAACAAAAGAAACACTTGTGTGGAGTGGAAAAGAATATGGATACAATGCAGCATATAAATCCAATGACCTGGCTATTTATTTATTGGGAGGACAAATGAGTTATCCCACCACCGTATTTTTAACTTCATTAAGTGCACAGCCGGCGGCCTTACCAGGATATCAAAAACCAAAAGAACTGGAAGCACCACTGAAATATTTTGGTGACGGGATTTATAAAACAAAAAATTTCCAGGAATTCAACAGTGCTTTCACTGCCAGTTGGTAAAAGTTTATTTTTTTACTGATATTTTTAAGGAGTCTGTTGACCGCAGACTCCTTTTCATTTTAAAAATTATCAAACAATAATTTTTTATTAGCCGTTAATGTTAATTTACAGCCATAAATAAATTAATGGCATCGCCTGCTCCAAAACTACAACGCAGCTTAGGGCTCTTCCAGTCTAGTGTGCTCAACATGATAGACATGGTTGGCATTGGCCCATTTGTTACCCTACCGATGGTCATTGGTTTTATCGGCAGCCAGTTTTTGTATGCCTGGGTCGCCGGAGCATTGCTGTCGTTGATAGATGCGATGATATGGAGTGAACTGGGGGCAGCATATCCATTAGCTGGTGGTAGTTATAATTTTTTGAAAGAAGCTTACGGAAAAAATGGGCCGGGTAAAATGATCAGTTTTTTGTATGTATGGCAAACCATCATACAAGCGCCGTTGGTAGCGGCTTCAGCAGCTATTGGCTTTTCACAATACTTAGGTTATTTAGTTCATTTAAACGAATGGCAGCAAAAAGCTGTGTCCGGTGCCGTTATTGTATTCACCACCATTTTGCTTTACCGTAAGATTGATAATATTGGTAAAATTGGTGTGCTGTTGTGGAGCGGTGTTCTACTCACAATCGGGTGGATAATTATTGGTGGTATTGCACATGGCAATTTTTTTCAACCAATGAAAGATGCGCTTGCTGATTTTAAATGGGGGCAAATTGGCTCTTTCTTTTTTGGGCAGGCTTGTGTAAAAACAATTTACAGCTATCTCGGCTACTACAATGTTTGCCATCTTGGTGGAGAAATAAAAGACCCCGGAAAAAACATCCCAAGGAGTATGTTTATCTCCATCATCGGTATTGCCATCTTATACCTTGCCATGAACATGAGTGTAACCAGCGTAATTCCTTGGCAGGATATAAAAGCATGGCCTGAAAAAACTCAAAGCTATTTAGTAAGTATTTTCATAGAGCGGTTATATGGCCCTTCGGCTGCAAAAGTTGCCACCATAATGATATTGTGGGTTGCATTGGCATCTTTATTTGCTGTACTCCTGGGTTATTCACGAGTGCCCTATGCTGCGGCTGAAGATGGCGCTTTTTTTAAAATATTTGCCCGGCTTCATCCAACTAAAAATTTCCCTTATGTGTCTTTGCTTGCCATTGCAGGGTTGGCATTCATTTTTAGTTTATTGTTTAAAATGAAACATATTATTGATGGTATTTTGGCCATGCGTATCCTGCTGCAGTTTATCGGGCAGGCCATTGGCGTAGTGCTGCTCCGCAAAAGAAATGGCAGCAAAAATCTTCCTTTCAAAATGCCGCTCTACCCTATCCCGGTAGTATTAGCCGTATGCATGTGGTTGTATATTTTTAATGCAACAGGATGGAATGTGATAGGTTATTTTTTAATTGTTTTTTCTTCGGGCTTAGCTATCTATCTTTTTTACTCCCGTAAAAAAGGAGCATGGCCTTTTTATAAAAAATAAATATTTTAAAAAAAAGGATTACAATAAAAATTTTAAGCCGCCCACTCTTCATTTATTTTAAAAAAACGGTTGGTACCCCTGCCTTTTTAGTAGCTGTTATGTCCGTCACAATAATATTTATAATAATTGGACAGCAGTTTTTTCGACAAATTCTTTACTAATAAAAAAAGGGTAACCTATTCAGCACATTTACATAATCTGTATCATGAAAAAAATAATATATACAATTTTTTACTGTTTAACCCGTTTAATCCAAATAATCATTTCGTTTTTCCTGCAATAATTTTAGCAGGGAATTCTTTTTAAGCTTACAGCATTTTATTTGGATAAAAGAAAAAACCAGTTAATTCCTAATAAACTTGATAAACTATAATTACAGGAGCGTTATTTTTTATACCACAGCCGGCTTGTTGTTGGGTACTATGCTTGTTGTAAATGCTTACCTGCTTAATATAGAAAAGGGCTTTAATGAGCCCTGGTTTCACATTTTCGATTACTCAGCCGATTTTAAAATTATTTTGGGCATGCCTGCGGTTTTCTCACTGCTATTTTGCTTTATAGGTTTGCGCTGGCAACAGTTGGTGGCGTTTAACAAGCAGATAAAAAATAATCTTACACATGAGCAGGAAATAGGCAGCATGGCAGACAGGCACCTGCGTATGCTTGGCAAAGTAGTGGCAGATATGAATGAGTCTGTAATAATAATTGATACTGAAGGCTGCATACTTTGGGTGAATGAAGGCTTTTGCGGAATAACAGGTTACACATCTAAAGAGGCTATTGGAAATAATGCAGGTTTTGTTATTACCGGCCTGTCAAATGAAAATGATTTGATGGACAGGGTAAGGCTTACCTTGGTAAAAAAAGAGTACACAGTAGAAGAAATAGAAAGTTGCCGCAAAGATGGCAGCAAATACTGGGCAATGATTAGTGTGAAACCGGTATCAAATGAAAAGAATAAAATATCAAACTATGTAATTATACAAACAGACATTACATCCCGTAAGATGAGGGAATTATCGCTTGAAGAAACGAATAAAAAAATGGGTGTATTGGGCGTAACTTCTGATCTGCATATTCACCGGCAGCCAGGTACAAAAGAAATGGAAAAAACAGGCTCATGGGAAATGGATACCAATAGAAAACTGTTTGTATCGAACGAACTGAGAAAAATATTTGGTTTACAGCTTACCGGCGAAATTAAAATGGAGCTGATATATAATCGAATACATCCGGAAGATACAGGTAAAATTAAAAGGATGATCGTAAGTGCCGGCAAAAGTGAAAAGGTTGAGTTTGAATTCAGGTATATGTATTCCGGAATGATGCGTTACCTGATGTCAAGTATTTATCCTATGAGAGACAAGGCCGGGGAACTAACTGGTTACAGGGGAAGAATAATAGATGTAACCCAAAGCCGTATGATGGAACTGGCGTTGGTAAAGAGCGAAGCAGAAAAAGCCGCTGTTTTCAATAATGCACAAACACTTATTTGCCTGCATGATGAGTATGGAGTAATACTTGATATTAATAATGCCGCACTCATGCAGAGTGGTTATAAAAAAGAAGAACTGATTGGCAAAAACCTCCGCACAGCACTTTTTGAACAACATGAACAGGCATTTGACAAATACCTTAAAACATTGCAGGAACATAAAACTGCCAATGGCGTTTGCACACTTGTAAGCAAGGCTGGAAAAAAAATGTCGTGGCTTTACCAAAATACTTTATGTGAAAATGCAAATGGAAAGCCTTACGTTATTGGCACTTCTATAGATATTACAGAATCGCTTAAAGCACAAAGCCAGATTGAAAAGCAGCAGGAGTTCATTAACCAAATTATTGAGAATAACCCCAATGTAATATTTGTGGTGAACGACCAGAAGCACGTAGTGCTGCACAACAAAACTTTTGAACACTATTATGAATGTGATAAAAAACAACCGCTAACCATAGCAGGCATTCCACATCAAAAAGATGATATTTTCCTGGGCGGTTTTTACAAACCGTTTACCATGAAAGACGGGGAAACAGAAATGTTTGATGGCTGCATAACCAATAATAGCTGCCCTGAAAAAACTTTATGTTGGTTTAGTGTAATTAAAAAATGCTTTACTGATAAAAAGGGGAAAAAATATATCCTTGTTATTGGTATGGATATTACGAGCCGTTACCAGGTAGAAAAGGACCTGGTGGCCGCCAATGAAATTGTAGAACGCTCTTTAAAAATAAAAGACCAGTTTATTTCTAACATGAGCCACGAAATTCGTACCCCATTAAATGCGGTAATAGGTTTTACAGGCTTGCTGGCAGATACATCACTTAATAATGAACAGGAAGAGTACATTGATATTATTAAAAGCGCTTCAGACAACCTGCTGTCGCTTATCAATAATGTGCTCGACCTTTCCAAATTAGAAGCTGGCGAACTAAACCTTGAAAAAATACCAATTGATGTAAAAAAGATTGTGGTAGATGTAACCCGGATACTGGAGTCCCGTACAAATGAAAAAGGGTTAGAATTGACAGTGAATATTGACAATAATATTGCTGCCTGGGTAAATGGGGATTCCCTGCGGCTGTCGCAAATATTATTTAACCTTGTGGGCAATGCCATTAAATTTACTGATAAAGGCTATATAGAAGTAAACTGCAAAAAAGTAAGTGGCCCTGATGACACAAAAGAATATTTATCATTTTCTGTAGCAGACACTGGTATAGGCGTGCCGGCTGAAAAACAGGAATCCATCTTTGAAAGGTTTACACAGGCAAATAATAATACCCAGCGCCTGTATGGTGGCACAGGCCTTGGCCTTAATATAACTAAAGGAATAGTGGATATGTATGGCGGCAGCCTCAAAATGGAAAGCACCCCGGGCCAGGGAACAACATTTTATTTTATTCTGCCATTTGACAAATGCGGCCAAATACATGTAGAAGAAATACCATTTTCCATTACGACAAAAACTGGCGGCCCTGTATTGCCACCAGGCATTACCATGCAGATACTGTTGGTGGAAGACAATGCCATTAATGCAATGCTGGCAAAGCAGGTACTTGAAAAAGTGGGCTTTACTGTAACACATGTTGTAAATGGGCTGGAAGCCGTAAACCTGGTGCAGCAGCAAATTTTTGATGTGGTGCTGATGGACATACAAATGCCAGTTATGAATGGTCTTGAAGCCACTGAAGCGATAAGGGCACTTGAAGGGAAAGTAGCTGAAATACCCATTGTGGCAATGACAGCCAATTCACTCTATGGTGAAATGCAAAACTGTTATAACGCAGGTATGACAGGCTATGTGTCAAAACCCTTTAAACCGGAAAATCTTTTTGCAGCCATCCTCAACTCAATCAACATCAAAGGGAAAAATAAATCAGAATATTCAATTAGCGATATGGTTACATATAACAATTAAACCCACAATGATATGAACACTGCCAATTCATTCCATATTGACCTTAGTTATCTCCGCTCTGTTACAGGCGGCGATAAAACTTTTGAAAAAATGCTTTTGCTCAATGCAGTTTCTGATATTCAAAGTAATATGAACAGCCTGCAGGGTGCATGGGTAGAAAAAAATGCTGTGTCAGTAAGCACTGCTGCACACACGCTTAAATCTGTAGTGGCTATTGCAGGCATACCACCCTTAGAAACTTTATGTAAAAAAATAAGTCAACTTTTTAAGGATGGCATTTTTAAACCAGAAGAGGAAAGCTCTGTTGCAGCAATATTAGATGGATGGAGGGAAGCTAAACCAAAACTTGAAGAAGTAATAGCGATGTATTAAACGAAAGTAATTAGCAATTATGAGAAATAAATTTTCCAATAAAGCGTTTCTATAAATAGCAAGTCCAATGTTCATCTATTTTATATATGACAATTCATATAACTTGTATTTTTTATGAAAAACATTTTTAAATCATATTTTTTCATTAGCATAAGCCTGGTAATGCTAATTAAATCGGCTGGCGCACAATGCACACCGCCTGATTTGAGTTTTGTGAGCCCAACTCTGGTAGAAGGGGTTGCCCTTCAAGAAGGAGCGGTTTACAAATTCGCTAATGTTTCTCCCGGAATTGATTGCTTTTTAACCCTATTAAAATTTAATGGAGGTGCAACTTTGACTAGTATGGAAAATGTGGGATTGGGTTATAATGATGCATGGCAGCCAATAATTAATGGCCCCGGAGCGCCTGTAGGTAATAAATCCTGGATCGACTGGTCAGTTAAATTCAAAACAACTGCCGGTGATCCATATAATTTTCCTTGTCTTGCCATTTGCGCAATAGATGTGGACGGAGATAGTGGAAATATTGGTGAATTTATAGAATCAGACGGTCAGGCAACTTATGAATTACCTTTTCCAACTGTACTAACGGTAACCGACAAAGGCAGTGGCAGAATAGAAGCCCAGGGACCTGTTGCTAACAGAGCGGGTATTGACACTTTTTCGCTGGATGTAAGAATCAATTACTATTTCAATGGTATGGATAGTATTCAGTTAAAGATTGGTCAAACAGTATTGGGCCCTGGTACAGGAGGAGCAACAGGAAGATATAACAGCATTTATTTTAAAAAGGTAGTCTTAAACCCATTCACCATACTGCCCCTTAGTTTTATGGATGTAAAGGCTGAGAAGGTAAGCAATATCCTTCGTAATATCAGTTGGAAGATCACGCCTTCATCCACGCCAACTGTAAAATTTGAAATTGAATCTACAGAGAATCACAATACATGGGAAACAATAGCTGCTATTCCCAATGAAGCAAATAAATACAATTACAGTTATAACACAAAAAGCTACAGCGATAACACGGTTTATTACAGGATAAAAGCTTACGATGAACAGGGAAAAATCATCATTAGCCAGGAAACCATTATTAAAAAAACAGGAAACGATCGATGGCCTGTAAAAGTGACGCCTAATCCTGCAAATTCAGTAATCAATATATCATGCCCAGACGCAAGTTTTCTTGATACAAGGCTTTTACAAATAATAGATTTTACGGGTAGACAAGTGCTTGAAATGCCAATAAAAAAACAAAATACCCAAATAGACTGTTCAAGGTTTGTTGAAGGATATTATGTAGTGAACGTGATAGAGGGCAACAGTGTGTTCAGCATGCAGATTTTGATAAATCACAAATAATTTATTTAGGGTCTATTAAAAAACCCACATTACAGTAGGCTTCTCCTTTTGTTTAATTCACGGGTATGCTGTTAATAATACAGAGTCTGGTAATAATGACAAGAAGACAACCTTAATGGTATTGAATATGATTTTACAGATAAAAATGCTATCACAAGAGCATTCTGCAAAATAAAATATTTCAACATTATAAAATCTGATAAAAATGGCAATTGACTCATTAAGCTTTTTAAAGTTCCATGGGTACGGCTGTCAAATAAAAAAGTAAACCTTAATAAAGGTGATAATATCTTTTGGATAGAGGAAGAAATAGCATTTAAACCATCAGGCACTTACATATTGGAAGTGGCAGGGGGAAGATTTTAATCAACGCAGAAAAGTGATTAAACAGTAGTGTACAAATAAAAATCAATACATATAAATTCAACTTTTTATTTTTCTCATAACGGGTGGTTTGGCTTCCACCTGTTTTTTTTAATCCAATTGAGGCTTTCTGGTTAGAGTACCTATTGCAATGATAGTTAAGGCAGATGCAATTTTCGGGTAAAAAAAACGTTTTGAACAGGGCATCGGCATGAATGGAAGGGATTGGCAAAATCAACCTGTTGTATTAAATTCAACAAATTATCTTTTTAAATTATGCTATTTGTTGCCTGTTAAAGAAATTGATTGCTAATTTTTAATGAGGTAAACATATAATAAATTCAAAACCCCTGCTTCCGAAAAACCTGCGAAGAAGTAATATGAAAAGCTACAATTACATCAGCGTTTTAAAATACACATCTGCTGGCATAGTTCTCGGATTCATGCTTGTGCTCAATGCTTACCTGCTCAACCTGCTCCATGGCTTCAATGGCCCCTGGTTTCATATTTTTGAATATTCCCCCGATTTTATCATCATTATTTTTACACCCATCCTGTTGGGGCTGCTATTTTGCTTTATCGGCATCAGGTGGCAACAGCTCGTTGCATTTAATAACCAGATAAAAAATAACCTGACGCATGAACAGATGCTGAGTTCAATGGCAGACAAACAATTAAACCTGCTTGGCAAAGTAGTGGCTCAAATAAATGAAGCCGTTATTATTACAGACAGTGAGGGCTGTATTTTATGGGTTAATGAGGGGTTTACAAAAATAACTGGCTTTGGTAGTGAGGAGGCCGTTGGAAGCAGTCCTGAAACACTTTTAATGGGACCATTAAATAAAAAAGGATTACTGGACAATGTTGAATTGAATTTTTTTAAAGGCGAAAGTATTGTTACAGAAAAGATACACTACAGAAAAGACAAATTGCCCTATTGGGCAATGATAAGCGTTAAGCCAATTTTCAATGAAAATGCAGAGCTAACGTACTACATCGCTATCGAAACTGATATTTCAGAACGGAAAGAAAAAGAAATGGTCCTTGAAAATGAAATAAACGAACGCAAGGCCCTGCAGGAACAACTTATTGCAAATAAGAAAAAACTTGAGCAGGCAATTGAAATTGCACAGGTAGGTTCATGGGAAGTTGATTCTGTAACCAAATCACTCTATCTCTCTAAAGAACTTCGTACCATTTATAATAAGCCGATGAGCGGCGATATTACAATGGATGAATTTCTAAGTAATATATGTGCTGATGATATTAACACGGTGTGGAATTGTATTGAAATGGCAGCCAAAGGTGAAACAAATGAAATTGAGTACCGGTGTATCATTAATAACGAACTGCGTTATATGGTATCCAATATAGCCCCCAAAAAAAATGGTTTTTCAACAATAACCGGGTATGTAGGTACTGTAAAAGATATTACACAACGCAAACTTTTTGAACTTGCATTGAAAAAAAGCGAAGAAGAAAAAGCTGCTGTGCTTAACAATGCACAGACGGTAATATGCCTTCACGACTTTGAAGGAATTATACTTGATGTAAATCCGGCTACAGAAAAACTTAGTGGTTTCAATAAAGCAGAGTTGATTGGTACAAATCTTAAAGCGTTGATTTCACCCGAGTTTCAGCAGTTTTTCAACTCTTACCTCAGTGAAATAGCTTCTAAAAAAAGTGCAAATGGCTGCTTCCAGATAATTAAAAAAGATGGCACCAAACGGGCTTGGCTGTATCAAAATGTACTGTATAACAACAAACATGGCGAACCGTATATTATTGCCAGTGCTATTGATATCACTGAATCAGTAAAAGCACAAAACAAAATTGAAAAACAACAGCAGTTCATCAGCCAGATAATTGAAAACAGTCCTAATATTATTTATGTAATGAACGAGCATTGCCAGGTGGTGCTGCACAATAAAACTTTTAGCCAGTATTATATGTGCAACGAAGCAGAAATGCCGGTACCTGATGTAAATGCTTTATCAAAAGGCGAAAACGATATTTTCCTTGGCGATTTTGAATCTATGCTGGAACTGAATGATGGTGAAATGATCAGGCTGGAAGGAAGTATGCCTGGCACAGCCTGCACCAGTGATTCTATTAGCTGGTTCAACGTAGTTAAAAAATGCTTTACAGATAAAAAAGGCAAAAAATATATTCTTGGTATTGGTATGGATATTACCGGCCGTTATCAAATTGAAACCGATTTGATTGCAGCAAATGAAATGGTGGAACGTTCACTTAAAGTGAAAGAACAGTTCATCAGCAACATGAGCCATGAAATACGGACACCATTGAATGCCGTAATAGGGTTTACCGATTTACTGACTGATACAACGTTGAACATGGAACAGGGAGAATACGTGCAGATCGTAAAATCAGCATCACAAAATTTACTGTCGTTGATCAATAACATACTCGACCTTTCTAAAATAGAATCTGGTAACCTGGTACTGGAAAAACAACCAATGGATGTAAGACAGATAGTAACAGATGCAGTAAAATTTTTAGAACCCAAAGCCAGGAGCAAGGGCATTAAAATAACTGCCAATGTAGCCAACAATATATCCGCCAAACTAATAGGCGATCAATTGCGCCTGTCGCAAATACTTTTTAACCTGCTGGGCAATGCCGTTAAATTTACGGATGTGGGCTACGTGGAAATTAACTGTAAGATGGTAAGTGGCCCGGATGATCAAATGCAATACATTTCGTTCTCGGTACGGGATACCGGTATTGGTGTACCGGCTGAAAAACAGGATGTTATTTTTGAACGCTTTACGCAGGCCAATACAGATACAGAACGTTTGTATGGCGGCACAGGGCTTGGCCTTAATATTGCCAAAAGCATTGTAGATATGCATGGTGGCAAACTCACAATGGAAAGCCTGCCAGGAAAGGGAACCATGTTCCAATTCATCCTCGCATTCAGGAAATTTGAAGGCCCCGGTAACAATACAGAGGAAAGTATAACTGCAACGCCTGGTAGTATAGAAATGCCTGTTTCGCAAATGCAGGTGTTGCTGGCAGAAGACAATTTAATAAATGCCATGCTGGCAAAAAAAGTACTGGAAAACCGCGACTTCACAGTAACACATGTTATCAACGGGGCACTGGCGCTGAAAACAATACAGCAGCAGCATTTTGATGTAGTGCTGATGGACATTCAAATGCCGGTAATGGATGGCATAACAGCCACAAAAAAAATAAGGGAGCTGCAGGGACCGGTAGCAAAAATACCCATCGTGGCAATGACGGCCCTTTCGCTTTCTGGCGAAATGCAGCATTGTTATAATGCAGGTATGACAGGCTATGTCTCCAAACCATTTAAACCGGAAAATTTATTTGCTGCAATCATGGAAGCGATCAATGTGCAACACGACAGTAAAAAAATAAGTAACGTTGACGATACGGTTACCCACACCTGATTAATTAAACTATGATATCAAAAACCAGGAAACAATGAAAAAAGATACTATCATAAACATTGACCTTGGTTATTTACACTTTGTAACGGATGGAGATAAAGAATTTGAAAAAACATTGCTGGCAAGCGCTGTAACGGATATTCAAAATCAGGTAGAAGGCCTGCAAGAAGCCTGGCAGCAGCAAAATGCCACAGCAGTACGCAATGCTGCACACTCCCTTAAATCGGTTACCGCTATTGCAGGCTTAATGCAAATACAAAGCTCCTGCAAAATCATTGATAATCTTTTTGCCGACGGTGTTTTTCATTCAGATGCTGCAGTCAGCTGCAATGATATAATTAATGGATGGGAAGCTGCAAGGCCCCAACTGGAGCAAGTAATAAATTCATATCAATAATAAATTTACAGGTCAATATTTGAGATTGACTATCCCCAAAATAATTACTTATTAAAAACGGCAGTAACTTTTTTTCTGAAGTTTTCATGCTGCGTTATACCAATCCTAAAGTCATTCATCCAGCCCTGAAGTTGTTCGTTTTCCTGCATCGTTAAATCGTTAAAAAAATACGCCACTTCATATTTATCATCATTCTGCATAGTAGCGTAAAATGCTTCTGTTAATACAAATGCTGTGCTGCCATTCTTTAATCCAAAGTGTTTGTAAATTTTCATGTTCAGTGGGTTCTCCATAATGTATTCAAGCACTTCTGCCAATACACCGTAGCTGTTGGCATCCAAATACAGCCTGCGGTTTAATATATTGCATAAGTGGTTGTATGTTTTTACGGAAGAAGCAGTAAGCTTGTCGCTCCAAAGTTTTTGCATATTTTCTGTAAGATCTTCCGGTCGAAATTTTTTCTTTAATACTGTATCATATTTTAGTGCATTGTGAATTTGGTAGATGATTTTGCAATACCCTTCCTCTGTTAAATTTTTTATTGATTTTAGTATATTTCCTTCTTTTGCTTTGTTGGGATTTTGATAAAGGAATAAAGAAGATACTAATGGAAAGATGGCAGTGTGCTGATTGAGGCCAAATAATTGGATGTTGTTTTTTACATTGTCAAGCCCAAGCAGGTCCATTAAAAATTCAGTATTGGCATTGCTGCTAAACATGATCATACCCCTGGCTACATCCAGCAACTGTACACTGTCTTGCCGGATATGATTTTTCGACCGTACGTATGCAATCCATGCTGGATGTGCCCCGCCATCTGTATTGGCAATATAATATTTATCCAGTTCATTTAAAGAAACATAACTGTTTTCATCAATCACATTGCTGCCAGCCTGTTTGGCAAACTCCACCGCCACTAAAATTTTTACTGTGCTGGCCAGCGGCATCAATTTGTTTTCATTTTGCCTGGCAAGTATTGTGTCATTTTTTGTAATGTACAATGCAGCCCGGCTTTTATTTTTTGTAATAAAGTCTAAAAGCGAATCCGCCTTTGCCTGGGAGTGGGCAGCACTGTTTATTGCGATGAGTACAATAAGTAATGGCAAGATTTTTACTTTTATCATCTGCAAAAATATTTAGTGTTAGTGATTGTATCAACCTAAAACTGGTTCTTCCACATCATACTTTCCACCGGCCGGTTTATTTGCCCGCTGTATTTGGCATTTTTTTTCTGGTTGTACTTTACTTCAATTTCACCATCCACCGGAAAATAAATTAACTGCCCGATGGGCATACCGGCATATACTTTCACCGGTTGCTTCACAGAAATTTCCAGTGTCCAGTTACCGCAAAAACCTACATCCCCTTTTCCTGCAGTGGCGTGTATGTCAATGCCCAGGCGGCCTGTAGAAGATTTTCCTTCTAAAAAAGGAACATGTGCATGTGTCTCGGTATACTCCTCTGTAACGCCAAGATAAAAAGTATGGGGCAGCAGCAAAATGCCTTCTTCCGGAATTTCAAAATGGGTAATCTCATTGTGTTTTTTTGCATCCAGTTCATTATTCTTGTAAGTGGCTAAGTATTTACCCAGGTGAACATCATAACTGTTACTGCCAAGCTGGTCTCTGTTATAAGGAGTTATTACAATGGTGCCTTTATCAATTTCTTCTAAAATCCGGGTGTCACTAAGTATCATTTTTATGTTTTAATTTGTTCCCTCGCCGGGGTAAAATATAATTCAGCAATTTAGTTCTTGCAAGTTGCTAATTTGCTTCTTTAATTTTACAATCTCAAATCTAAGTCGGGTTTATGCCAATGGTTTATCAACAAAATATTAACCCCTTCACTAAACTCGGTGTTTGGCATATTACCGAGCCGGAAATTTTCTTTATAAATGAGGTGCCGGTACAAAGGGAAATCACACATCCGCATAAAAGGCTGCAGCACCTTGCCGGCAGATTTATGCTAAAAGAATTATACCCCAATTTTCCTTATGAACTGATTAAAATTGCTGATACCCGGAAACCATTTTTAGAAAATGAAGCCTACCATTTCAGCATCTCCCACTGCGGCGATTATGCCGCCGTGATGGTGAGCAAAGAAAGCAGGGTAGGGGTAGATGTGGAATTGATCACCAATAAGGTGGAACGGGTAAAACATAAATTTCTTTCTGCTTATGAACAGCATTTAATTAGTGAATTGATAATTGAAAATCCAGCCCTGTACATCAAACTGCTGACTGCAGCCTGGAGCATTAAAGAATCTTTGTACAAATGGTATGGCGATGGAGAAGTTGATTTTATAGAACACCTGCATATTGAAAAAATTATTTTGGATGATAATACCGGGGTGGCTCATTGTACAATCGCAAAAAAACAACCGGTTCATTTACTGGTGCATTATCTTTTTTTTAATAACAATGCTGTTTCATGGGTGCTGAGTTAGTTTCACTAAATGGCTGATTTCCCCGGCAACAGATTTTAGTGAAAGACAGTGTGGGTATACGGCTTACAATTTTTTTGTCAAAAAAACGATTGAATGCACTTTGTATTTATTAAAGATTTATGTTTGTAAAAAAAATTACATTATGAAAAAGATTTTGTTATCTGTTTTTGCAGGCCTTTTTACAGTTTTAGCCTTTGCCCAGGGCACAAATGATAAAATGTTGAAACATTCAGGAGAAACGCTGGATGTGAAAGTAATTAAGGTGGGAGAACAAACGATCTCTTACAAATACCCGGGAGAAGATGCCGAGCAAACAATCGGAAAATTTGCGGTAGCAACAATTACTTATGGTTCCAGTGGCCGTAAAGAAGATATCTCTGAGAAAATCACTATCAGCGGAAAAGACGATTGGGAAAAAGTAGAGGTTCTTACAGACAAAGCACAGGTTATTGGTTTAAAGAAAGGCGAGGAAGTAAGAGGTAAGACTTCTGGCTTCATCAGTTATAACACTGCAGGATCTGCTGATAAAAAAGCAACCAAGAGAATGAAAGAAGCTGCTGCTGAAATGGGAGCACCTTTTGTTTTAATGACTTCTGATAAAGCAGATGGATATGGCATTAAACAATCTATTAAAAATGGCGTAGCTTATTCTTACAAATAATTTTAGGTTACCACATTATATAAAAAAGGGACAGTTTTAAAACTGTCCCTTTTTTATTACAGTACTTATATACATTCTGTAGTACAAGTTTTTCCTGCTCTTAATTGTCAATCAAATTATCACTGTCCGTTCCATCCAGCAGTGGGATATCACCCACACCGGCGCCGGCAATACCTTTCACCGATCCATAAAGGCCGCTGGTGCTCAGCAATACTTTTTCCAATTGTTTCTCTCTTTCTTTCCATATTTTTTCCATCTGCAGCCGCTCTCGGCCAATGCCGTTTTTGATACTCACAAAGCCTTCTACGATTGCTTCCATCTGTCCCCTGAATTCGTTGCCGGTTAAGTAGTCATACAGCATTTGCATTTTATCACCTTTATTTTCCTGGCTTTTTTGTGCATCGTATAATTGTATGATACTGTTGCGGAGCAAATAAGCCACACTGCTAACTTCAGTAAAATTGCAAAGCCATATTCCATCTTTTTCGCCAAAGCGTTCCATATCTTTTGGAAAAATCTGTGTTACCAGGATGGCCACATCGGCACCACGGTTGCGTTTGTCTGTTTTTAATTTGTCAATCCAGTTGTTACTCCAGGTTTTGGTACGCTTGCTTTCATAAATAATTTTACCACATTCTTTGCCACTGTTATTGCGTACTATTTGTATGCAGTCGGCACCTTCCACTCCTTTGCCCACTTCTTCAATTATGTCAAACGGAAAAATTTCTTTCAAAATATCTTCCAGCAACAGTTCCTGCACTTCTCCCTGCCGCTGCATAGAACCCTGTTCTGCCCTGCGTTTCATTTCATCCGCCAATTTTTTTTGTTCATCCAGTTGTATCTCCAGCGATTTTAATTTCATCTGGAATTCGGTTTCTTTCAACACATTTTTTTCAATTTCCTGTTTGCGTATTTGTTCGGATAAACTTTCCCTTTCCTGCTGCAATTTTTTTTGCAGGGTTATTTCCATTTCTGCTTCTTTGTTTTTTAGTTCCTGTTCTTTTTGTAAAAACTCCAGTTCTTTTTTTCTTGCAGCTATTAATTTTTCTTCTGTGTCTTTATTATTATTCTCCAGCATCCGCAGTTTATTTTCAAAATCAGCAGCAGTACTTTTTGTTATTTGTTCCTTCAGGTCGTTTTCTATCTTCTGCCTTTCCTGCTGAATTTTTTGGGCAAATATTTCATTCTCTCTTTTTTTTGTTTCTTCAAATTTCTGTTGGTTCTCCAGTAGTTTCTTTTTGTCTTCTTCTATACTGTCCAAAGATTGCTGCAGTTTGATTTGATACTGCTGCTGGTATTTTTGTTCCAAGTCGGCAGCAATTACATTCTCCACATCAAATTCATGGCCGCAATTGGGGCACTTTATATTGTTTGCCATTGATAATTTTTTTTACAAGATAAGAAGAAGCCCTTTATTTACAGCGTTGCTGTTGATACCAATAAAAAAAGGATAAATGCAAATACATTTATCCTTTTTAAAATCAGGTAAACTATTATTGGAAATTAAAAGCTGGCGCCGAAAGAAACAAAAATGCTTCTTCCATTAGAAGGCAATAACCCGGGGCCAGGATATCCACCGCCACGACGGGTAAAATATTTTTCATCCAGTAAATTATTAACGCCTGCTTTGATATTGTAATTTTTATTCCATCGGTAAGTGGCTGTAAGATCAGCTACGGTATAAGCCGGTATCAAACCTGTTTGGCCATTGGCAGTTGGTGTTACTGTATTATTGGCATCAGAAAAAGAAGCACCCACGTAACTGATTTGAGTGGTTACTGTAAGTCCTTTATAAGTGTAGGTAATTCCAGTGCGTACAATATTTTCAGGGGCATTTTCTATTTTTTTATTTTTCAAGTTTGTTTCTACCAGGTTGTTGCCATTTTTTGTAACCACTTTCAAATTGTTATACTTTGCATTGGTATAACTGTAAGATACAAATGCACTCAGATCAGTGGTTTTAATTTCTTTGGCAAATGCTTTTGTAAAACTCAGTTCCACCAATGCTTCAATACCATTGCTTTTGCTGCTGCCAACATTGGTCCGGTAATTATAAAAACTTCCATCTATCCGTTGTTGTGTAATAGAACCCACCCGGTTATTGTATTGCAGGTAAAAACCACTGATATCAAATAGCAAATAGCTTTTTACTTTCCCCCTGTAACCTGCATCCACGTTGTATCCTTTTGCATCTGTCAGGTTAGGATCTACTACATCGGTAGTGGGCGGTGCAGTAAGATCGCCAAACTGTATTGGGCGGTAAGCCTGTGTAATGTTGCCATACAATTCTGTTTTATGGGTAACATGATATTCTGCACCAATACCTGCCAGTATAAATCCCCTGCTGCGTTTTTGATTTTGTAAAGTAATTATCGCTCCGTTATTATCGTATCCGTTTTGGCCACTTGCTTTTCCTTCTACAAATTCATAGCGTATGCCGGGTATGATCAGCAACTTATTGAAACGGAAAATATTTTCTGCAAATACAGCAGCATTAAAAGATTTGTACGTGATATCTTTTGGCCAGTTGCCAACTGCAAGTTTACCTGTGTAATCATTGCCGGTACTGGCTACACCATCCTTTAAACGATGTGTACTTCCGGTGTACAACCGAATGCCACCAGAAAAAGTACTGTTCATTTTGCCAATATAATAATCGCTCAGGAAACGGGCTTCCAGTCCATTGTTGCGGTAATAATCTATGTCCAATGAACGGTTATTATAATCCAATGTAGCAGGGTTGATAGAATCTTTTATAGTAATGGCTTTGATGTAACCTACACTGTTTCTATTGCCCAGTATGGAGAATAATTTTACATTCAACCTGCTGCTGCTGCTGATTTCATATTTAGTGATCAATGCCAGGGTAGTCCATTTAATATCAAACCAGTTCCTGCTTCGAAAGCTTTGTTTGATATCCTGTTTAAACTGATTATCTGTAAGGCCACCAGGCTGTTGGCTTCTTAGCTGTGAATGCATCACCTCTGCCGTTACTGCTAATTTATTAGTGAATTGATAAGTATAGGTTGCAAAAGCACTGTTGGTATAATAGCGGCTGTTTTGCCTGTAGCCATCGGCGTTACGATGATCGAAGAAAACATAGTAATGAGATTTTTTTGATTTGCCACCGATTGCATTGTAGGTATTAAACAACCCATTACTGCCCACTGTTTGTTGTGTTTCAAACTGAACGGGTTTGTTTATTTCGCTGCCATTGCGTAAAATATAATTTACCATGCCGCCAAATTGTGGGCCGTATTGCAGCGAGCCTTGCCCACGGATGATCTCAATTCTTTGCACAGCCTGTAACTGCGGATTGTAATAGGCTTCCGGGTAGCCAAAAGGATCAGCCGAAATATCGTAGCCATTTTGCCGTACATTAAATTCCCAACTCCTGTTAGGGCTAAGGCCCCTTGCTGCAATACCAATCTGGATACCACTGCCATCGCTTTCCCATATTTGTATGCCGGGCACCTTGGCAAGCACCTGGCGCATGTTATTGGTAACCACATTACCATTGATGTTGTCCATTACGATCAGTGAATTTTTCTTACCGGCATAAATGGAAGTACCTACAATTTCTGGCAATTGCTGAATATCGCTTTTGCTGTTGCGGCCTACAATTGTTATCTCTGGCAAATATTTACTGATAAGCGTATCAGCAGGTTTTTTAATTTGTTGTGCATGGGTAATATTGGTCAATGTTGCTGCAAAGGATATTGTTAATAGCAGTTGTTTTTGGTAAAATTTCATCGTATACAATTACTTAATTGGTTAAGAAATTAATTAAGTGCAAATGTGAGGAGGATACACAAAAAGGAAAGTAGCAATTGGGAAAAATATTTTCGCAAAAGGAAATTAGCTGTTGAATATAATAGGCGCCCTATTGGCTATTTATTAATGTAAAGCAGTAATATTTACCTTTTGAATGTCTTTACAATGCAGCTCAATATGGCGGTCATGGGCTTTATTGCTGTATTCGCTGATGATTTCTAGAATATCATAATCAATAAAATTACACTCCCTGCCATCAATGGTCAGCACACTGTATTCCGGGATTTTATCTAAAGCTTCTTTTAATTTTATTTTATTCAGAAAAGTAACATTGCTGTTCAGCTTGATAAGGCATATCTCTGTTTCATGCTGTTTTGTTTTGGGGATGTTATATTCTGCTTTAAAATTATTTTGAATGATGAAGTAAATGGAAATTAATAATCCAATACTAACGCCAACCAATAAATCTGTACAAAGAATTACAATGATGGTAAATATGAATGTTAAAATTATTTCCATCCCGGCTCCACCAGTTCCCTGTTTACTGGAGTTATCCGGTTTCTTTTATCCAGCTTATCAATGGCTTCTGGACAAAGCAATGTTACCAAAGTAGCCATCAACCCGATTATCAGGCCATCTTTCCAGATTGCTGAAGAGGTGGAAGAGAAAAAAAATTACTTCATTACAATTTAAAACGTAAACCGGCAGCCATGCTGAGAGAGTTGGGGTAAGATTTTACAACTGAATTTTGAGTTATTGAGCTGATGGCAAAATTGTAGGATGGCATAAATGTAAGCGCCATTTTTTTACCAATATTATATTCAATGCCAATGCCACCAGTGCCTCCGAGGTAAGTGGATTTTAATCCATTGATTGAACTGGTAGTATTTTTGTCAGTGTAAGGATTATCTGCTATTTCTGTTGCAACAGAACCCTTCGTTAGGATATTTAAAGACATACCTGCAATTCCAAAGAGAGCGATTTTTTTAAATGAGTAACTGTATTTTAAGGAAAGTGGTATAGCAATGTAATGCAGGCTGGTAAGCGATTTGTTGGTTTGTACGCTATCCCCTACACTGGGTGCCGTTCCTGTTTTTGGTGTTACAAAAGTATAACCAGAAGAGAAGTTAAAACGGTATTTTATACTGCCATCATTATCCAGGTCGGCATAGATTTTTTTAGGGTCGATGTCTATTTTTTTAGCGGTGTAAGTAAGGCCAGATTGTAACGACCAGTTTTTATTAAAATTATAATCAACCAGTAATCCAGCTGTTGTAGATGTTTGATTTTGCTCCTGTTTTTTTATTCCATCCCTGTCTTCGTGACGGTCTCTTTCATGGTGGTCATCTTCCAGCCGGAAGGATGAAATGCCAGGTGCAAAAAAAGCTGTTACTGCAAATGCTAATTGATTGGGGGTTTTAAAATTGAGTTTTTGTTTTACTGTTTTAGTTCCTGATAAAGGGGAATAAATATTTTGTGCAGTTATCAAGGCTTTAGTTTTCATAAAATCAGCAGTAGTAATTTTTTCATTTGCAATGCCTGTTATTCTTTCAAGCTCAAGTTTATTTTCAATTTCTTTTATACTCCTTTTTTTATCAACTTTTATTTCCTGATAAACAGCAGTGTTGCCATTGTCAATTTCATCAATGACAGCATTGGTAATTGTAATTTTTTGCCTGAAAGGTTTATTTATTTTGTGCAGGTATTTTTTAGTAATAATTGTTGTTTCAGTTGATTTTTCATTTTTAGCATTGAGTGATTTACTGTCAGTGCTGCCAACTTCTGCTAAACCTTTCTCTTTGTTGTCAGCAAATTTGGTAACAAGTGTACCTGTTGATGCTTCAATGTTATCTGTGTTTGGTTTCTGATTTTTAAACGCTGTTTCTTTTAATGAAGAATTACTTTTTTTATCAGCAGTTTCATTGAATGTAGCTGTGCCTGCTGGCAGTTTAACAACATTTGATTTTTCATTTGATGCAGATGTGTTGTTACCAGGCAGGTTACTATGCGTATGTTTTGACTGCAGCATATACACACCTGCGCCTGTTAAAAGCAGCAGTAGTACAGCCGCAATTCTTTTCAGCAGGGCGTACTTTCTTTTAATGTCTGCAATGTTATTTTTATCCAGGTTTTTATCAATGCCATCCCAAACAGATGATGGCGGCATTTGCTCATGGTCATTAATGGCACCCTGAAATAATTTATCTATATCGTGTAAATCATCACTCATAAGCAATTCAGGTTTTGTTTGGCCACCAGCGTACTTTGTGTTACTGCTTTTTGTAAAAGAACTCTGGCTCCTGATAAATTTGATTTGGAGGTGCCTTCTGCAATGCCCAGCAACACTGAAATTTCTTTATGTTTCATTCCTTCAAAAACGTATAAGTTAAATACCATTTGATAAGAAGGTGGTAAAGTCTGAACCATTTTTAATAATTCTTTTGTACCCAGCTGTGCAATAATATTTTCCGAATCAGTCAATTCAAAATGAATATCTTCAATATCAACAACAGCGTGTAACTGAGACTTGTTACGGAATTTTTGCAAAGCATTGTTCACCATTATTTTTTTTACCCACCCTTCAAAAGAGCCTTCCCATCTGTATTGCTGCAATGATTTAAACATCCTTATAAACCCTTCCTGTACCAGGTCTTCCGCCTCTTCCCTGTTTTTAGAATAACGAAGGCAAACGGTGAACATGGAGGGTGCCAGCAGCTCATACAATTTACCCTGGGAAATTCTGTCCCCGGCAATACTTGATTTAATGAGTTGAGTTAACTGCGTCAAAAAAGTTAAAGCTTTTAGTTATAGATGTCTTACTGGAGAAAATGGTTGGGTGCTGCAAAAAAATTACCAGTTGCAACTCGCCAGCATCCTGCAAGTTTAGCATTTTATCAATACCAGAGATGTTTATCTTTTGTTATTCATGCTAAACTTTCACTTTGTTAATTTTATACATCTATGTTCGATGGCATGATATTGGTCAATAATGATCTATTATTTTATAAATTCATTTCGAATAGCTCACCGCTTAATTGTATTTTATTGATAAAGCACTACCTCACTCAAATATTTTTATTTTAAACCCAACCATTTTATTTGCCCAATCATCTATTACAGTGTGTGTTTATTTAATTCAAATTCTATTATAAAAAACAAACTATGGAAAGAAAAGAATTTTTAAGCTTGCTGGGGTTAGGCTCTGCGTCGGTGTTAGCAGCCGTTTGTCTTGGTGGTTGTTCAAAATCAAGTGCTGGTGGTAATGTTACTGCGCCTGCAAATGTAGATTTCACAATGGATTTAAGTTTACCTGCTAATTCGTCACTGGCTGCAAGTGGCAGCTATCTGTATTCCAATGGTATTATTGTAGCACACACAATGGCCGGTAACTATATAGCTGTATCGCAGGCCTGCACTCACGAGGGAGTTACAGTGCAATACATAGGCTCAGGCCACAAATTTTATTGCCCTTCTCATGGTGCTACTTTCTCAGAAACAGGAGCTGTAATAGGAGGGCCGGTTTCCAGTCCATTAAAACAATACCAAACATCTTTGTCCGGCACTATGCTCAGGATATTTTCTTAATAAAATAAATAAAGCCCATGCGGATACTTGCTTTTTTAGCCCTTGCATTTGTTACTTTTTCACCGGTTACCTGGGGTACCAATTTTGAAGATGCACAAAAAGTTGCAGTAGTAAAGCAGCAGCTCATCCTTGTAAATTTTTCCGGCTCTGACTGGTGCCTGCCCTGCATGCGTTTACGCAAAGAAATTTTTGAAACTACTAACTTTAAAAATTTTGCAGAGTCAAATTTCGTATTGGTAAATGCAGATTTTCCAAGAAGCAGTAAAAATAAATTGAGTAAAGAACAGGTAAAATTAAATGAGGTGCTTGCCGATAAATATAATCCCAAAGGCGTTTTTCCCCTCACCATCCTGATGACGCCTGACGGTAAAGTATTAAATGAGTGGGAAGGTTTTCCTGAAGTTACACCCGAAGTATTTGTTCAGCAATTAAAAAAATACAACGATGCCCGAAACTGAAACCATATCAATAACAAAAACA
>JANMJU010000096.1:0-1612 GCA_031371545.1 Chitinophagaceae bacterium | reverse complement strand
TGCGGCCGGTCAGGTTTTCTTTCTATCGTGCCGGCATCTTATAACAGTGCATTGGCCACCTGGGATTCAACAGCATCAGGTGCGGTAACTGCATTTGAATATGTAATAAACAACTCAAGTTTTTTACCCGATAGTGGCATGCTTATAAATGCCGGTAGCCTTTTACTTCCCAATATAATTCCTGAAACGCAATATTATTTTCACCTAAGAACGGTATGTGGAGCATCAGGCACTTCTCTCTGGACAACGGTTCCGTTTTCAATTCCATGTACGTCCTATCCATTGCCTTACATCCAAAATTTTGATTCTTCTTACTATTTGCCGCCTTGTATGCGTTCCCAAAATATAAATAACGATAACTACTATTGGCAGGTTAATGAGCTGGCTGCTAATTCATCCCCTTTTTCAATGTACTATGTTACTGATAACAATGCAAATGCTGATGATTGGTTTTATACACCAGCTTTCAATTTTACAGCCGGGGTTAGTTACAGGCTAAGTTTTTATTACAAGGGGTCGGGCCCAGATGTATTCGGAAAAATGGAAGTAAAATATGGCAATGGAAACAATGCACTGGCCATGACCAATTTGTTGATGAAAGATACCCTTATCAATTACACCAGTTTCCGCAAGTACCAAACAGATTTTGTTGCTGCAAGCACGGGTGTTTTCAATATTGGCTTTCATGCTTTTTCACAGGTGAACCAAGGGGTGGTTTATGTAGATGATGTGAATTTGGATGTATCACCCAATTGCGGCGAACCTGTAAATGTAGTTATCAATTTAATTAATGGCAATCAGGGCACTGCATCCTGGTCAGCGTCAACGCCTGGCACACCAACAGGTTACCAATATGTGATTGATACAAGCAGCAGCAACCCAACTGTAGCTGGAATTGCCACAACAGATAATTTGATTTTGCTAAGTGGGTTAAATTATTTTACCCAATATTATTTGCATGTAAAAACAATTTGTACCAATGGAAATTCCATCTGGGTAACCAAAGCGTTTTATACTTTACCAAATGACGAACCATGCAATGCGTTGAATTTAATTTTGAATGGGCCACAAAGCTGCGGCAGCACAACAAGGGCTACCGAAACCCAGGATCCTCCATTGCCAGTTCAATGTCTTCCACCAAATTTTACGGTGTGGTATAAATTTACGCCAACAGTAAATGGCCGGGTAATTTTAAAAACTACTATTCCATCCACCACACAGCCTTTGTATGGGTCAGTAGGTTGGTACAGTCTTTCGGGCAGTTGCACAGATTCTGCTTCTTATAATTTGGTGCCGGGTTCAGTATGCTCTCCGTTTGGAGGGAATGGCAGCGGCGATATTGATTCGTTGCAATCACCTGTGTTAACAGCAGGCAACACTTACTACATCATGATTAGCGGCATTGATTACAACTGGGGCGACTTCTGTTTAAATATTATTTCTCAACCAGGCAATCCTCAGATTTACCGCTTCACCGGCAATGGAAACTGGAGCGATGCTAACAATTGGGAAAACCAATTAATTTGCGTAAGCGGATTTGCTTTGTTCGATTTGAAAATCCGGCGGTTCAAACTTAAAAAGTTCGATTTTGTAGGTTTTGATTTTGTGGTGG
>JANMJU010000159.1:0-19890 GCA_031371545.1 Chitinophagaceae bacterium | reverse complement strand
GGGCCTTCATCCTTCACGCGGCATGGCTGGTTCAGACTTTCGTCCATTGACCAATATTCCTTACTGCTGCCTCCCGTAGGAGTCGGGCCCGTGTCTCAGTGCCCGTGTGACTGGTCGTGCTCTCACACCAGTTACTGATCGTAGGCTTGGTGGGCTATTACTCCGCCAACTACCTAATCAGGCGCACGCCCATCCAAAACCGCCGGAGCTATAATAATAAAATGATGCCATTTCATTATGTTACGGTGTATTAATCCTCCTTTCGGAGGGCTATTCACCAGTTTTGGGAAGGTTGCGTACGTGTTCCGCACCCGTTTGCCGGTCGCCACCAGATATTGCTATCCGTGCTGCCCCTCGACTTGCATGTATTAAGCCTGCCGCTAGCGTTCATCCTGAGCCAGGATCAAACTCTCCATTGTAAATGAGTTGTTTGAACGTGACTTTGTAATTTCATTGGAAATTAACTTGTCAAATTCTAATTAATGTTGTTGCTAGATTTACCTGTTTGAATCTTAAAGATTCATGCTGTTGTTTCCAAACTTTCAAAGATCTTTTGGTCTTATTTTGATCCCGAAATTTCTTTCGGATTGCAAAGGTAAGAGCCTTTATTTTAACACCCAAATTTATTTTGATTTTTTTGAAATTTATTTTCTGAAAATCTATTGAAATTTAAGGTGTAAACTTTCGTAGAACTAACCCTTTTTTTATTTGGGAGTGCAAAAGTAAGTAACTTTATTTAACTACCAAATTTATTAACCCCTTTTTTCAAAAATTCATTTAAGAAAGTGATTCAGGAGATTGTTATTTTCTGTTCGAAGAACTACCGCTTTTTTATTTGCGGACGGCAAAGATAACAGGAAGCAGATTAATACCAAACTTTTTTAAAGAAAAATATAGATTAGCAAACTGCCAATTAGGCATCAATATTGTGAAACCCTTCCCAGTAAAGAGTTTTAGACATTCAAATTATTTGGGAATTTTATTAAAAAATATACCAGCAGCATATTATTTACCCTTATTTCACATTAATCAGAACAATTAGGCCTATGTAAAGTAATAGTATAGTACAAAAAAGAAATCATTTAAAGAATAGAATTAAACAGATCTCTTTGCGATGATACTATCAGGATACATTACTTCGATTAGAAAAAGGCCTTGAGGAGGAACTGAAAAATCGGCATTGGAACAATCTTTACTTTCTATAATTTCTCTAAAATCCGGTATAGAAGTTTTGCCCGTACCAACTCTTAGCATAGTACCTACAATCCCCCTAACCATCCCTCTTAAAAACCGATTTGATCGTACGTTGTAAACAAGACAGTCATTTCTTTGTACCCATTGGCTTTTAGATATTATACAATCAAACGTCTTTACCTGAGTGTTTCGCTTTGAAAATGACGTAAAATCTGTGTGGTTTATTAGCAATTGAGCAGCCGCTTGTAACCTTTCAATTTCTAAAGTATATGGATAATAATATGCCCTATCCTCTAAAAAGGGATTTTTTCTGTTATACACATAGTACTCATAGTCCCTGTAAAGAGCATCAAAGCGGCTATGGGCATTGCCGGTTACTGGATAAATAGCTTTTACTATAATATCATTTGGGAGGATTGCATTGAGATTATATACTGCCATGGTCAATTTTTGCTGTGGCGGCAGAATATCAGAATCGAAATGGAAATAATTATTGAGTGCATGTACTCCTGCATCTGTACGGGAAGAACAAGTGAGTTCAAAATCAGTTTTGAAGAATACTTTTAAGGCTTTCTCTATTTCAGCCTGAATGGAGTTGGCATTTTTCTGTATTTGAAAGCCAGCATAATTGGTTCCCTTATATGCTACCTGAATAAAATAACGTGCCATATAACTTTATCGCATCCATTTAAACCCCATACGGGTACATTTACTAATGCTTAACCATTGCTTTGAACCTGCTTATATAATAAGGATCAGTCAATTGGTTTTCTAATGTGTAGAAATTATGTGAATCGGAAGCGTATTGATATGCCAGATCGAAAAACTTGTACTTCCCTCCATCTTTCAGGAATAATACACTTAGATTTTTTACCTGGCTGGTTGTAAAACACTTTGTCTTAAAGACCTTATTTGCTATTGTTACCATTTCTTCTTCATCATCCACAGCAGCCATTTTCTTTCTTAGCTTTAAAAAGTCTTCCTCTGTTGCATAATTCTTACAATCAGAATTAATCATTTGTGTTTTAGGTTCCTGTTCAATTACAGGCTCTACTTGACTGATGCTTCTTTCACTGCTGGGTGTTGTTGATTTATCTTCTAGCTTTTCGTCAGTCTTTTTGTTCGGAGATGGTAATTCTATTTGCAGAAATTTCTTATCATCTTCTCTCTTAGTATTTTTCTCCAGTGCCGGTGGATCATTTTTAACTTCCTGGACTACAGTTTTAAATGCTGTATCCTGTTTTGTCACCGTATTATCCTTATCTATTGCTGCCTTAGCTTCGTCACTTTGCTGTTTTATTTTCACCTCTTGCTTTGGCTCCTCTTCCTTTTTTGTTATTTCTTTTGGAATTATTGTTTCTTTATTATCATTAGCAGCAGTTTTTTCTGCAGGAATAAATATCCTGATGGTATCTGGTTTTTGATCTGCTGCATCTATATATACAATCATTGTTCCATCTGCATCCGTATTAATTTCCCTTTTAGTGATGCTGCCTGTACTTGCTGTGAGTTGGGGTTTGTCTTCTTTTGCAGATTGTGGGGTATTTGTAATATCAACTAACTGTTTTTTTTCTTCCGTAACTTTTGGTTTTGCTAATTGCTCTGCCGGTACTTTCTTTTCGGTTACCTGTTTTATCTCTTCTTTTGGCTTTTCTGTTTCTTTAATGGTAGGGTCATTGACTACATCAGACAGCATGGTGGAGAAAGCATCTGTCTTTTCAACCTTAGCCGCATCCTTTTCTTTAAGCTGGTTGCCAGACATCACTACATCCAGTGTTTGCAAATTAAATAGCCCCCAGCCCTTGTCTCCAAAATTCTTTACTAGGTATCCTGCATTCCTGTTATCTATTGTGCAAACATAGTTCTGTTCTCCATTTTCATTTTTAGCAAATCCTATGGAGATATTATAAGTGCCGTCTTTTAATTTGGGAATGATTAAATATCCAGAGGCAGAGGAGCTTAATACTTTTTTATCAAGTTTAGCATAGAAGGGCTGCCGGCCCTCTGTTTGAAAATAGATAAAATGATTTTGCTGTGCTTTTACACCAAAGGGAATATTCAACAACAATAAAAAAACAAGGGAATAGAAAGACTTCATCATGCCTGTATTACTTTGGTTACAAATCTACTTATTATAATTATCGGTTTGCCATTTATCTAAAAAATCGTTTCAATTACAATCATCCACCCTAATTTTATGCCTCACAAAAAAAATTATATGAAGAACGTTTTTTTATTTGTTGCATTTACCGGATGTGTGGCGTTTGCTAATGCTCAGCCAGGAGAAGAACCACAAGATACTTCTTGGCAAAAAATATACAGGGCCAGTTATTCTAAAACCAATGAGCTGGTGCATACCAAACTGGATGTAAAGTTTGACTACGACAAAGCATGGATGTACGGAAAAGTATGGATCACATTAAGGCCTCACTTCTACCCTACTGACAGCTTGAGGCTGGATGCAAAAGGAATGGACATTAAAGAAGTGTCAATGATGAAAGGCACGACTAAATCTGCATTGAAGTATAGTTATGACAGCCTGCAGCTTTCTATCCAACTTGATAAAATGTATAAAGGTGGTGAAAGCTACACAATATATATAGCCTACACAGCCAGGCCTAATGACCTGAAAGTTCAAGGCAGTGCTGTGATCACTGATGCCAAAGGATTGTATTTTATCAACCCTAAAGGAGAAGAAAAAGATAAGCCTACGCAAATATGGACACAGGGCGAAACTGAATCGAACAGTGCATGGATGCCTACTATTGACAAATCGAACCAAAAAAGTACCGAAGAGATTTATATGACGGTGCCTGCTAAATATGTAACGCTCAGCAATGGTTTATTAATAAGTCAGAAAAAAAATACAGATGGCACAAGGACAGATTACTGGAAGATGGAACTGCCTCATGCACCGTATCTTTTCTTTATGGGTGTGGGTGATTTTGCTATTGTAAAAGACAAATACAAAGAGAAGGAAGTAAGTTATTATGTAGAAAAAAAATATGAGTCAGTTGCAAGAAAAATATTTGGCAACACCCCGGCGATGATGAAATTCTTTTCTGAGAAATTAGGCATTGATTATCCGTGGGCCAAATATTCACAGATAGTTGGAAGAGATTATGTAAGCGGCGCAATGGAAAATACTACCGCCACATTGCACCAGGAAAGTGCTTATCAAAATGCAAGACAACTGGTGGATGATAATAGCTGGGAAGAAACCATTGCACATGAATTGTTTCATCAGTGGTTTGGAGATTTAGTGACTGCTGAAAGCTGGAGCAACCTTACCGTAAATGAAAGCTTTGCTAACTACAGCGAATACCTGTGGATGGAACACAAAGACGGAAAAGATGCTGCTGATGAACATCATTATCAGGACATGCAGGGCTACCTGATGCAGCCGGGTAATGATAAAAAAGACCTGGTGCGTTTTCATTATGCGGATAAAGAAGATATGTTTGACGGAGTGAGCTACAACAAAGGCGGCCGCATTTTAAACATGCTTCGCAATTATGTTGGTGACGATGCTTTCTTTAAATCACTGAACAATTATTTAACCACTAATAAATTTAAAGCTGGTGAAGCAGGGCAGTTAAGATTAGCATTTGAGGAAGTAACCGGTGAAGACATGAACTGGTACTGGAACCAATGGTACTATGGCAGCGGCCATCCTAAACTGAAGATTGATTATGTGTATGATGATGCTGCAGGCAAAGCCAAAGTGATCATTGAACAAACACAAAAAACAGATAAGGTTTTCCGCCTGCCGATTGCGATTGACATTTATAATGGCGCTGCCAAACAAAGAAACAAAGTGTGGGTAGAAAATAAAATCGATACGTTTACTTTTAATTATACAAAGCACCCCGACCTGATCAATGTGGATGCAGATAAAATGTTGTTGTGTGAAAAAACAGATAATAAAACGTCTGAAAATTTTGTTCATCAAATGAAATATGCTCCTAATTATTTGGACAGAAGAGAAGCGATAGAATTTTTCAATAAAAAAGGAATGGCAGAACTGGCATTGGGCCTGCAAGATAAATATGAAGGCTTACGCAGGATGACAATCGACCGGTTGGGTAAATCTAAATTGGCTAAAGAAGCAGATGTGCTGGCCAGCATTGAAAAGATTGGCAATACAGATAAAGATAAAAGGACACAGGCTGCAGCTATCCGTTTTTTAGCAAAAACTACAGATGCAAAATATGAAGCACTGTACAATAAATTTATTGCTGATTCTTCTTACAGCGTGGCTGGTGCTTCGCTGGAAGGATTGGAAAAACTGGCACCGGCAAAGGCATACGATTTAGCAAAAAAATACAGTAAGGATACTAAAGGAATATTGGGTGAAGTGGTGAGCAGAATCATTATCGCAAATGGAGCTGAGGCTGATTTCGAGATCATTGCTGCTCAATACAATGATGCTCCGCCAAGCCAGGAAAAAGTAAGCGCCACTACCAAGTTTTGCAGTTACCTGGAAAAGCTGAATGATGTGGCAAAAATTAAAAAAGGTATTGATGCTGTTATTAAATTCAGGAACATGATTCCTGAACAATACAGAAGTTATGTGGATCCTTCTTTTAAAACTTCTTTTGATAAAATAAGTAAAGCCAAGGGAGCGGAGATTGCTGATTATATCAGTAGTGTGTTTAAATAAAATTTCTTGTTTCAGAAATAACAAATCCCCAAACAAAAAGTTTGGGGATTTGTTATTTTAAATGTTTTGAAAATATTTTTCAGCTCTATTATATTTGATTAAAATAAAAATGCCGGCACATATTCTTTTTTAAAATCTATTCCTCCAGTTTATTTAGTCTTGGCCTTAACCTTTGCTTACTTTTATTAAAAACCATTCTCCCTTTTTCTATTCCTTTTCGTAATTCCTTTTGTTCTTCAACCGGAAGATTATACACTGTTTGACATTCCAAACCGCAGCAGCCATCATACTTTGCTGCACATGCTTCACATTGTATAAAGAGTAAATGACAGCCATCGTTTTTACAATTGGTATGTGTGTCTGCAGGCTGTCCGCATTGATGGCATTTGGCAATTATATCTTCTGTAATCCGCTCCCCGAGCCTGTCGTCGAACACAAAATTTTTTCCGATGAACTTACTTGCTATGCCGGCTTCCTTTGCCTGCCTTGCATAATTGATGATGCCGCCTTCCAAATGAAAAACATTTTCAAAACCATTGTGCAGCATGTAGGCACTTGCTTTTTCGCAACGGATACCGCCGGTGCAGTACATGATAATGTTGCGGTCTTTTTTATCCTGCATCATATCTACCGCCATCGGCAGTTGTTCACGAAAAGTATCACTGGGTATTTCAATCGCTTTATCAAAATGTCCCACTTCAAATTCGTAGTGGTTCCGCATGTCGATGACTACAGTATTTTCATCTGTTAAGAGTTCATTCATCTGTTCTGCATTTACATACTTTCCTTTTTTCACCATGCTGAAATTGGGATCTGCAATGCCATCTGCCACTATCTTTTCCCTTACTTTTATTTTTAATACCCAGAAAGATTTACCGTCATCATCCACGGCAATATTCAAACGGATTCCATTCAATGGTTCGATTGAATACAAATGATTTTTGAGTGCTTCGAAATTATTTTCGGGCACGCTGATCTGTGCATTGATACCTTCCTGCGCTATGTAAATTCTTCCGAAAACTTTCAGTTCATTCAGTACTTTGTAAAGTTCATCCCGGAACTGCTGTGGATTGCTGATGGGAAAATACCGGTAGAAGGAAATGGTGGTACGCTGTTCTATTTCTTCGTACAATTTCTTTTTGAGTTCCGCCTGGGAAACCCGGTTGTGTAATACTGCCATAAGTTTTTAATTTGATCCTCGTGAGTAACCGGGAAATCTTTATAAAGATTGGATGCTTGCAGGGTAAACCAAATTTTGTGATGGCAAAGATAATTGTTTATTGATTTTAAACTTCCTTAATAATCACTTACTGTTTGCATCAAAGAGCGATGCACAATGGTATGCGGTGCAAGTGAGTGACACAACAATGTTGAATAAAAAACAAATGCCGGTAATAAAAAAATTTAAAAACTAAATGACACATTGCCGCCTTTGCCATTCACACTCATGTTGCCGCCGATGAGGCCACCGAAGCCAATACGCAGGGCTGTCCTGCTTTGCCTGCCGTTATCATACCCGGCTACAAAATCGACCCGGAAAATTTTTAAGATATTTTCTATGCCAACAAATACCTCTACATGGTTGCTTTTTTCATTTACATAAAATGTGTTGGTGCCCGCCACCAGGTGCCAGTTGAGCTGCCTGAAATAAGGAATTTTATTGGTGAGTAACCCGTTAAAATGATGCTCCAAATGAGCCAGTGCATAAAATGTTGCCGTGGTGCTGTTGGCATAATAACTTACCAGCTGAAAGCTGTTGACATACTCACTGGCTGCGGCCGTAAGGTTACCATTGAAGTGCTGAAAGTCCTGAATAAAAACACTTTTGTCATTGAGGAAACCACCTATGCCAATGCGGTATTTCATCAATCCGCCAATTTTAAAATTAAGATCGTCATAAACCGTAAACTTCCATTTATCAAAGTTTACATCGCTGCCAAAAACATTGTTGATGCCTTTGGTATAATTCAAATTAAAAGTTGGGTATTTAGAGCCGATTGGCATTTTACTGTTGGGAAACTGGATGTATTTTTGTCCCGGCTTGAAACTAACGTCGAGGCTTAGCACCAGGGCCTGGTGTGGTGTAAATTGAGAACTGATCCTATCGTAAGGATAGTTGGGAGTGATATTGCCGCTGTCTTTTTTGAATAGAGTGAATTTGGTAGTATTGTCAATCGGCTTCCTGTCTTCATATAAAGCATTTACACTAAGGCGCAAACCATTTTCATAGCGTTTGGCAAACCCAATTTCGCCAAAAACATTTTCGTAGGTCTTCATAAAATTATCGCCATAAAACAAAGTACTGATGGTATTGATAAGGGGCAGGATGGGGCTTTCCCTGTTGAATTGTGTAACCCTGCTGCCAGCGGCTAAAGTCCAGCTTTCCCTTTTCAGTTTTCCTTCCGGTTCAAAATCCCTCGTCCGTAAATTTACCTGCACCCATCCATTGAGGTGCTGGTTGCTGAAACCATAGCGCAGGTTGGGTTGTATAGATAAATTGCTTTTTGATTTTTTAAGGAACTTATTGTATCCTCCGGTAACGTTTACTACTACCCCTTCTGCAGGATTATATTCCATTCCTTTTGCCAGGCCATCCAGCGACCAACTGGAAGATCCATCTTTTGTGTAGTGAGTTCTGTTGGTACCGTTCCAAAGAATATCCAGCGGTTTTATTTTGCCCTGCTTTGCATTGAGCACATCAGCAGTGAGCTGGCTTTTAGCAGAATCTTTATGCACCTGGAACATACTGTCTTTTACAATATAATCTTTTACTTCTTCTCTTTCCAGCGGCATTGGGCGAATGCTGTCCCAGTAGGCTTTTGGTTTTTTATTTACACCGGTATCGTACTTCATTATTACATTATCAAAAAACCCTTTTGCAAATACTGGCTGCAGGTTGTAATTGGAATAAACATTTACAAAATTGCCTACCGCATCTATACCAAGCTGGCTGAAACTAAAATGGATCAGCTGATTTTTTACCCGCCAGGTATCACTGGTAACCGGCACATGAAACTGGGTGATCTGCAGCGTATCAATTATTTCCAGCTGCGATTTTTTTGTGAGCAACAGGTCGAGGCTGTAGATACGCCAGTCGTTTTCACTGATGTTGATAATGCCCGAAAACAAAGGCTCGTAGCTTCTTTTGGGTGTTATACGTATGCTGTTGATCTCTTTTCCATCTTCCCAAAAACTGCCGAGGTATTTGTATTTATAAAAATTTAAAGCCCCATCAGCAATCGGTGAAATAAACCCACGGGGATTTAATTTTTGTGTAAAGAGGATCACATTATTTTGATAGAGACTGATAAAAGTTGGAAAGGAAAAACCAAAACCATCACTGCCGCTTACCCTGCTGCTCTTTACTTCCAGTTTAAACTTACTTGGTTTTTGTGCCGCTACTTTTGCGATGGATTCTGAAAGGTAAATGATGCCAACACCAGTGGTATCAAGCCCCATATCTTTCCTGTCTTCGTCAGGAATTTTTTGTCCGAGAATCCGCTTGGGCAGGCGGCGGAGTTTGATCATGTCTTTGGTGTACAGATCGCAGGTAAAAGCATTTACTTCTTTGTTGTATTCAGGCCGTTTTTTTATTGCCTGCCGAATGATTTCATACGCCGGGTCTTCACCTCCACTTTTTACGATCACTTCTTTCAGTACCAGTTTTTGTTCGTTTAAAAAAAACATCTGTTCTTCATTCTGGTCTTTTACGGTCACTATTTTTTCCTGTGTGGCAAAGCCAATGTGCTGGCACATTACGGTGTAAGTACCGGGCTTAACTGCAATGGTATACTTAGCCCGGTTATTAGCGCTGGCGCCAATGCTGGTACCCTTGATGGTTACAGATGAATAAGGCAGCAAATCTCCTTTGTCATTAAAAATTATTCCGTGAATTTTTTGTGCTGAAGAATGAAGGGATATGCAGATAGAAAGAAGCAGTAAAAATTTTCTCATAATTTATTTTATATACCTGCTCAAATTAGCTGGGATATTGTTACTAAAAAACTAAAGTTAAAAAATGTTAATTTTTTTTTCTAACAAAGCTGCCGGAGAGTGCCGCCAAACCTGCTACCAACGCACCTATCAAAGCTGTTGCTGTTATCAATAAGTAAGGACTGTCCATTTTTAAAATTAATAAAGAAATTTTATGCGCCAGCAAATGTTGATTGTTGCTGCTGATATACCAGGACAAACTACCCCACAATAAAAACAATGCAGTGAAACCGGCAAGAAATGCTTTACCTGGTTTTTGAGGAATGGCAGCAGCTACAACAAAAGCAACAATAGCAATGCTCCACCAGGGCAAATATAAACAGGCTGCAAAGCTTAGTAATGCAATTAATATGATTGAGATAAAAAATTTCATTTGTTGTTGTTTATATTTTATTATGAATTGCTTTAGTATTTTATAGTTTGTATTTTAAAAAGAAGTTGACAATCTTCAAATCACCAAATCATTAAATCAACTTTTCTTAAAACTCATCTTCCATTTTACCTTTTTACTATTCACTTCTTCTTTTGTCATCATCCACAAGGTATAATATTTGCCCTGCACCCACTGATCAATAAAATCATCATAATATTTGCTGCCGGGGTTGCCGCTTTGTCCGCCCGGATACACGCCATAGGCTTCGGTTTCAGGTGTAAGGCTTACAATCATCCGCCAGCTTGGGCCATGATCTTCCCTGGCTGCGTTGATACTGTGTTTGCCACCGCCGATTGGCAGATTCATCCTGCTGAATGGCGCCAGTTTGGTTAGATGCGTTACATGAGTACCTTTAAATTTTGCCCATTCCAATTTACCCTCGCTCTCTGTTTTCTTTAGCCCGGTTACTGATTTTTTAAATGCTGCAGTTACCACATCTGCCAGCGTTTCTTTTTGTGTTGTTTCAACATTGTCTAAAAATTTATAAGCAGAATCTTTTAACACGCCTTCCAGCAAACTGCTTTCAAAAGGATGCATGATTACTTCGGGTGCATTTTTAAATTCATCATCAAAAACTTCTTTATCAAAATTGTACCACAGCACATTAAAAACAGTAGCTCCTTTTGAATCCACCTCATTGCTGAGGTTCCAATTTTTTAATAACTCAAAATATTTTTTTTCATTGTCATCCAGCTCCGCTTCTTTCATATTTTTTAAAAATATTGGCCTTGCTTCTTCTGCAAACGGATCGTAGTTATTTGTCTGCAATGCCTTCATATCATCCACCGAAAATTTATTGGAATCTGCCAGCAAACGGTTGATAATTTTCCCCCGATAGATGGGATAATTTCTTCCGAGATAATAAGGATAAGTACTGTCGGCGGGCTTTTGATTGGCGCTGCTGATAAAGCCCCTTGCAGGATTGTATTGAAAAGGTGTTTCATTCATCGGAATCATTCCCTGCCACAGGTAACTGCTGTCGGTGCCGGGCATTACAAAGTCGCCCTGGCCTTTCCATTTAGCCGGCCAGTCGCCTTGTGTACGAATGGCAATGTCTCCGCTCTTGCAGGCAAAGGCACAGTTTTGTCCGGGAGTATGCAGGTTCACTACTGCAGCATTGTAGTCTGCATAATTTTTTGCCCTGTTCAGTTGATAAAATATTTTCAGTTCATTGCTTGGGTCATGTGCTGTCCAGCGGAGAGCATAATATTTATTATTTGTTTTTGCACTGTCAGTAAAACTCTTATCATACATCACCGGGCCAAACAAAGTGTACGCCACTGTATCAATAAAATCAGGGCCGCCTTTTACTTTTATTTTTTCAATTCTAAAATCGGTTGGCTTCCATTCATTGTTAAATAAATATTCTTTTCTTGTATCATCTTTAAACTGGATTTTATAATAATCTTTCACATCCCTTCCTCCATTGGTAAAACCAAAAGCGCAGGAATCATTGTAGCCAATGATGACACTGGGTGCCCCCGGAAAGGTAGCGCCATAAGCATTGAATGAAGGAGTGCTCAATTGCATTTCGAACCAGAGTGACGGAAGATTTAATCCAAGGTGTGGATCGTTGCACAAAATAGGCGAGCCAGTTGTTGTTTTATTTCCGCTTACAGCCCAGTTGTTGCTGCCATTGCCCCTGTCGGGTTCTTCCTGTTTAAAAGCCAGTAAATCTTTATTGTTGAAATAAACAGAATCCGCTGCAGCCGGGGCTTTCACTTTTACATGTGCAGTATCATACAAAGTCGCTTTGGGTATTATTGGATCCAATGAATCTTGTTTTAACGGATACAGTAAATCAAAATCTCCTTTATTAAAATAATTTTTGGCGTTGGTCATTTTAAAATCATCATCACCACCTGCCAGGTCAAAAGACATGTATTTTAAAAAGAGCGCTGTTTTTAAATTGCTCCATGGCTCTGGATGATAACCGATCAATTTATATTCTATTGGCAGGCTGCTTTCGGTTAATGAAATGATGTAGGCATTTACGCCGGCAGTGTAAGCATCGCAGGTAGCTTTGGTATCCGGATCTTTTTCCATTTCTTTTAAAGATATCTCTGCCGCATAGCCCATTCCCAAACGCCTGAACCCACGGTCATGTGCCAATGCTTTGGCCCCAATAATTTCACTGGCCCTTCCGGCGGCGGCATGTGTCTGCAGTTCCATTTGCCACAGCCTGAATTTGGCATGAAGATATCCCTGCACAAAATAAACATCGCTTTCCTGCTCGGCAAAAACATGCGGCACCAGCCTTTCATCAAAATACACATCCACTTTTCCTTTTAGCTGGGGGAAATTAAAGTCTGCATTAAAATCAGCATTTGCATTTTCTGCATTTTGCCAAACTCCATGCTGGGGGCTCAGCAGTTTACCCAATGGTGCAGGCAACATGGTGGTGGTATCCAGGATGAACACCAGCCCGGCGGTAACTGCAGAAGAAATTAGTAGTGGCAAGATTCTCATAAAAAAAATTGTGACGTAATTTAAGTAAAAGCTGCTGGTTAAATTGCAATTGAGTTATGAAAATAGAAAACTGTTTTGTATTTTTCAAAAATGGCTGTCTCCTGTAACCCTTTTTGAACAAAGCTTTCTTTCATTTTAGAAAACAGCAGCATGAAAAAGTTAATTATTTTTTTACTCATTTTTGTTGGAATAACAGTAAATGTATCTGCCCAAAAGAAAACATTCCTTAGGTTGTATAAAATGTCTGGCGAAAAATTTGCCAAAGGTTTTTTTGCCGGAACCACTGATACGGCTCTTCTTCTTTTGAATGATAATGTAATAACGTCCATCCCCGTAAATCAAATTGGGACCATCAAAACCAAAAGAAGTATTGGCCACACCATACTTGTAAGCAGTGCTATTTTTGGAGTGGGTGCGTCCATTTTATTTGCAGCAGGATCTTCCGGATCCACCAGCGGCTTCTATACTTATTCAGCCGGAGAAGGTTTTGCCGGAGGTTTTCTTATCGGATCTGCAGTTGGTGCATTGGTGGGTGCCATTATTGATGCTTCAAAAAAAAGTCAAACATTTTTAATAGATGGCAAGGCTGAAAACTGGGCTAAGGTAAAACCGGTGATTGATCAGCTGGCTGTTGCTAAAATCAGCAACAGCAACGATCAATAATAAAATTTAAAAAAAGAGACCGGCAGAAACAAATCGGATGATTTATTTTTGCCCCATGCAAACAGAAAGTGTTGACGTAAAAAATATCCTCGGCCTGCAACTGCCCACCGACCCACGCTGGGTAAACCTTGCAGGAATGCAGCTGGAAGAAATATTAACCGACCATGCTTATTGCGAACAGAAAGCAGCCACCACCTGCATTTCGCTGATACAGCGGTATCCCGACAAAGTTGAAATGGTGGAAGAACTGGCACCCATCGTTACAGAGGAATGGGGACATTTCAGGATGGTATTAACGGAGTTGAAAAAAAGACACCTTCAACTGGGAAAGCAGCGCAAAGACGATTATGTAAACATGCTGCTGGAGTTTCAAAAAAAAGACGGCAGTGTGGAAGACCGCTTTCTCGACCGCCTGCTCACCATGGCATTGATAGAAGCAAGAAGCTGTGAACGTTTTAAACGCCTGAGTGAAAATTTGGATGATGAATACATGAGAAATTTTTACAGAAAATTTATGGAAAGTGAAGCCGGGCACTACACTTTATTTATCACCCTTGCTGAACATTATTTACCAAAAGAAAAAGTACGCAAGCGCTGGAAACAGTGGCTGGACTTTGAAAGGGAAATGATTGCCACTTTGGAAGTAAGGGGTGACAGGATTCATTGATTGCAACTTTATTTTTACTTAATTTATTTTTTTCCTCACTATTAATAATCAGGTATAATAGTTGCAATTAGTAAAACAACTATTTTGTCAGTTTAAATTGGTTATTGAAAATTACATCAAAACCTACCCTAAAATTATTTATAGTATGTATAAATTCGTAAGCAGTTTTTTTTTATTTTCATTTATTTTTTTATCTGCAACAGCACAAACCCCTGCCTGTAGTGGCATACCGGATGCTGGCATCACTACAGCCAATGTGGATAGTATCTGCAGCGGCGTAAGTTTTAATTTGTCCATTGCCGGTGCTACATCTGCTGTATCCGGACTTAGTTACCAATGGCAATCTTCGCTGGATAATATTATTTGGGGAAATATTGGGACAGTTTCCGATGACTCACTGATCACATCACAAACCATTGCCCAATATTACCGGAGAATTATTTATTGCGGCGCTGCTTCCGATACATCAATTCCAAAATTGATTACCCTGAAACAAATTGCAACCTGCTATTGTATCCCACCTGCTTCCATTTGCAGTACGGGTTCTTTTATCAGGAAAGTAAGTATTGATACGTTGAACAATTATTCTTTCTGTTCTGTAAATGGGTACAGGGATTATTCAACCAGCATAGCTGCCATTTCACTTTATACGGGCATCAGTACCCCAATAGGCGTAACTACTTCTCATAGTGGCCAGGAGTATGTTGCTGTGTGGATTGATTATAACCGCAATAGTGTTTTTGAAACAAATGAATACAGCTATATCGGTGCTGGTGATGGTATTACTGTGAGCAGTTTAATAAATGTACCTGCAGATGCCACACCTGGCTTTACTAAAATGAGGGTTCGGCAAAAATATAAAACAAGTTTAAGCAACACCGATGCCTGTACTTATTTTAACTATGGGGAAACAGAAGATTATCTTATCAATATACTGATACCTGCTGCCTGCACCGGTACTCCAGCTGGCGGCAATACCGTATCGGCCATTTCAACTGCCTGTTCCACCGATTCAATTTCGCTTTCTGTAACTGGCTCCACTGCCGGGTTTTCAGGGCTTACTTATCAATGGCAATCATCACCGGATAGTATTGTATGGCAGGATGTAGCCGGTAAAACAAATTTAACTTGTGTGGTTTACCAGAGCAGTACCAGTTTTTATAGAAGGAAAATCCGTTGCTCAGGTGACTCCAGTTTTTCTTTGCCGATAAAAATTATTATTAAAACATTGCTGCAATGTTATTGTAAACCTGCAAATTCCGATTGCAGCCAAAGCGATTACATTTCAAAAGTCAGCATCGGTTCCTTTAGTAAAACGTCAGATTGTTCACTGGGTGGATATATTGATTACACCGACAGTATCCCGGCAGCCACTATCTATCGTGGCTTCAACAATGTTGCCGTTACCGTAGGGGCGGGAGGCACCCAATATGCAGCAGCATGGATTGATTTTAACCGCAATGGATTATTCGATCCGGGTGAATATTATTATATGGGATCAGGCAATGGTGTTACTCTTTCCAAACAATTATTAATACCAGCTAATGCTCCGCTTGGTATTACCAGGATAAGGTTTAGGGAGAGGTATAATATTTTATTAGACAGTGCTAATTCCTGTTCAGCTTTTCCAAATGGTGAAACAGAAGACTATCTTGTAAACATAGCAGACCTAACCGTATGTATACCTGCCGGCAGTTCGGTATGCAGCAGCGGTGATATTATCACCAGGGTAGTGTTTGGCAGTTTAGATACCACTACCGCATGTTCTCCAGGTGGGTATGGCGATTTTACCCAGGGTCCACTCAGCACAACCGTTAGTGCCAACTCATCTGTATCCATCCAAGTAGAAGCTGGATGCATCGCAAATAATCCAGGGCATGTAGGTGTATGGATCGACTTTAATCATGACGGCATATTGGGGAGATCGGAATTCACCATGATCCGTAATGATTGCGACTCCATACTTACGGATAGTATCAGCATTCCATCCAATGCCATTACAGGCTTTGCAATAATGAGGATCAGAGCAACAGCCGATTACTGGTTTACCCCTTCTGATGCCTGTACGCATTTTACTAATGGTGAAACGGAAGATTATAAAATCCTTATTCAGCCTGCCAATTGCCCGGTAAATACCTGGACAGGTTTGGGCGGAACAAATAACTGGGAAGATGCAGCCAACTGGAGTTGCCAGCAGGTGCCGGGGGTACATTCCAATGCTGTGATCAATAACGCAACGGTAAATGTTAGTTCTGATGTTACCGTGTACTCACTGAATGCAAATGCCAATTCAGTGATAACAGTACTATCACCTTATCATCTTATTACCACTCACTAAAAAAAATTATTAGTGTTTTCTATGCCACGCAGTGAAGGATACAAATGCTTGCATGTAAAGTGTAAATTTGCCCGGTAATAAATACAATAACAAATGGAAATTTTACCAAAACGGCTCATCGTAGATATGGATGGTGTGCTGGCAAATGTGTATGAGCAGTTTTTAAATTATGAAGAAAAAGAATTCGGCTTTCGCCAGCCGATGGAAAATTTGATGGGTAAACCGGAAGCAGAAGTTTTTAAAAATGAAAGGGTATATGTAAACTCAAAAGGCTTTTTCAGGAATGCCCCTTTAATGGAAGGCAGTGTTGACGCTGTAAAAGAACTGAATAAAAAATATGAGCTCTTCATTGTTTCTGCAGCAATGGAATTCCCTAACAGCCTTTCAGAAAAACATGAATGGCTTTCAGAACATTTTCCTTTTATCTCCTGGAAACAAATTGTTTTTTGCGGATTAAAAACAGTCATCCGTGGCGACATTATGATTGATGATTACTTTAGGAACCTTGATCCGTTTAAAGGGCAAACAATTTTGTTTACACAGCCGCATAATTTTGGTATGGAAAACAAATTGCATCAAAGGGTTAATTCATGGGAAGATATTAAGGAGCTATTGCTAAAATAAACCATCGAAATTCAAAGTCATTAATTTAAAAGAAGACCCGGTAAAAACCGGGTCTGTACATTACCAATAATAAAACTTCTGACAGCAATTAGCACTTGGGTAAAGGACAACCGGCATTTTTTAAAACCGTTTAGGATTACTTACATTTTTATCACTGTCAAAGAGCACGTCTATTTCGCCATCGATTACTCTTACTACTTTCAAATTCTGTATCCCCAGTAAGTGTACTATGTAAGCAGTAACACCTGGCACATTCACCACGGAGGCTTCATCTACATATGTAATTGCATAGCCTGCATAATTAACTTCAATGGCATTGCTTACTTCTAAAGGCATGTTATCAGCTGTATATCCTTTTAACGAACCAGCTAAATTTCCCTTAGTGCTATAAAATATCCTTTCAATAATATCATTGTGTGCAAACCTTGCCACATAACCATCTGCAAGCCCCATCCATTTTACATCTTTTGCATTTTTAAATGATTTTTCAAAATGGCGCAGCGCTTTTGTGTTAATCTCTTCTTTGTTCAAATCTTTTCCAGCCCGGGTGCTCATATCAATGGCAGTTGCAGTTACTGCTTCCATAATCATTTTGCCTCCGGTTTGTTGCGCCACCAGTTTATTGTTTGCTGCCATAGTTGCAATCAAAGCAACTGTAAAGGCAAAAAATAATTTTTTCATTGTTGTAAGGTTTATTTGTGTTTAATAAAAATTTCAATAGCAAAGCTATATTGCCAATGACGGGTATTTTTTCATTTTAGCTGAAATGGATTGTTAGGTAGATACATACTCCTCCTGAGCCAATGATAGCAATTGGTTGTAGACGGATGCCATTCGTCGCCGGAAAACTGCTTTCTGAATTTTATACATCGATTATACTTTGAAATCCGTGAAGTGAATGATAATTTTATAACAAAAGGTGAACAATGAATGCCCAAGAATTTATATTTGGTAATACCCCCCGGCAAGGCCTGGCAAGGCATACAAGTTTTTGGATCATACTATGCATTGGTTTTTATATACAAAGCATTTTGCCAGTACAAAACAAGTACATGATAGCGCTTTCAAGTCTTTGTACATATTTTCCCATCTGCCTCTTTTCCACATACATATGCCTTTTGTATTTACTGCCTTCATATTTAGAAAAAAAGAAGCACAAGAAATTTATAATAAGCTTTATTGCTCTGGAGTTAATATTCTTTGCTGCCATTTATGTTATAACCATGCTGTTGTCTAAAATATTTTTTGGCAAACCCATATCATTAGTAGGTTTCAGAGACTATTTTGGGTTGGCTTTTATTAATACATCCCATGTAATAACTATTAGCATGCTTGCTATGGGAATTAAATTTTCAAAAAACTGGTATCTGCGTTATGTAGAAAATATAAACCTTGCAAAACACAAAATAATAAATGAAGTGCAGCTTCAGAAATCCAGTATATATCCATCATTTATCAATCACTCCCTTGATGGTCTGTACAAAAAAGTAATTGAAGGTTCAAATGATGCCCCGGAAACTTTGCTAAAACTTTCAGATGTACTGAGCTTTATTTTGTATGACAGCAGTGATGAATGGGTAGCGCTGAAAAAAGAACTTAATGCATTTAATAATTTTCTTGATATTGAAAAATCTTGTGACCCCGTACATTTCTGTATTCATGTTGAAATTATAGGCGATGCCAGCGGCTGCTATATTAGGCCTATGGCTTTATTTTCATTTTTACAGGGCCTTACAAGTATAAGAAAAGGAGAAGAAAACCGGCATCTCAAATTTAATATAATTATAGAAATTGAAAAGGTAAACCTCCAATTAATTTTAAATACAGATATGGATAGTAAAAAATACTACACTAATTTACAATGGGAGAGTTTTGTTGAAAACATCAAAAAGAAAATGAGTTTAATTTATGATGATATGTGTCCGATTAAGTTTTTTAAAGAAGACGAGCAGCCGATTAAAATAGTTTTAAATACCATTATTAAAAGAGATATAGAGCTATCAGTAACTATACTAGGAGAAGTTATAAAAAAGGAAGAACATGAAAATTCATGATTTTGTATTTTCTAATAAACCAATTATAAGAATACAACGCCATTTAATTTTTTGGGTTGGGAGAGGAATATTCTATTATGTGACTTATCTGGGTATCTATCTTATGACCCCAACTGGTCCTGGTACCAATAAAGGAAATTCAATCAGTCTCTTTTTAGATGTAAGACCAATATTGGTATTTGTTTGTATTGATATTTTTTTCTGCTATTTAACCGTGTATGTCCTATTACCCTTGTACCTGCTAAAAAAAAAGTACCAGTTATTTTGTTTGTCAATCTTTATTCTTACCGTACCGATTTTTGTAATTAGAAGTTATTTTGAACTCTGGTATTCAAATAAACTAAATTCTCCTTCAGAAGTAATTGCAGACATTTTGTGGTACAATTTGATAACCTTCATTAATAGTGGTGGCCCTCCTGTTATTTGTTTGCTGTTTGTGGCAATAAAGATGTTTAAACTATGGTGCCTCAAAGAAGAACAAAAACTGGTATTGATGAAGGAGAATGGCCAATCAGAATTAAACCTACTGAAAGCCCAGGTAAGCCCTCATTTCCTTTTTAATACTTTAAACAATATTTATTCTTTGGTCCTGCACAAATCACCAAAGGGACCTGAACTATTGAAAAGCCTTTCGGACACACTCCATTATATGACAGATCAGTGCAACACTTCATTTTTAGCTGTGGAGAAAGAATTGAAAATGATAAAGGATTATACTAACCTGGAAAAAGTGAGGTATGGCGACAGGTTAAAGCTGAATATATCAATTAAAGGTGACTGCAGCAACAAACT